>CAYTTD010000250.1:0-3826 GCA_964440595.1 uncultured Gaiellales bacterium | reverse complement strand
GAGACAGACACGATGCCTGGTCAATGGAGTGTCATGGATGCAGGTGTGGGTTTCCGGATCGACACGTCTGGACCAGGCGTAACTTGGAGCGTGCCCCCAACAAACCCCACTCCGGTAACGCAAGGCGCCGCACCTGACCAAACGATCAAAGCCATCAGCAATGATCCAAATGTAAGCAGGATCAGCATGTTGATCAAGCCATCAACCGGTGCATACTGGGAAACTTTGCTGCCACCAACCCCAACAGGCCCAGGAACCGAGATTTCTTACAACTGGAATCCCAACACCCGCGCAGAGGGTAACTGGGTAATTAGAGCGGTTGCAGAAGATACTGCAGGTAATCAAAGCACTGCTGATCAAAACGTAGCGGTTGATTTCACAGGCCCAGCCCCAACGATACCGACGCCAACGATGAATCCAGTGTCAATAACTTCTGCCGGAGGAGTAATTACACTTTCATTGTCTGCCAACGGCGTAAACGGTATGAATCTCTCCCAAACCAGATTCAAATATCGGCCAGCAGGCAGCACTATGTCGTTTGCAGAGCTACCCTCACAACCTGCCATTGTCGACACCGGTAATGATGGATCAACAGATGCAATATCGTATTCGCTGCCTCCTGGAATCAACGGCACTTATGAATTCATTATTGCGGGTCCACTAGTGGCACCGCACGAGCAAACAATCGTTTCGTCCGGGATTTCCTCCCCGATTGTCATTGATCCACAGAGCGGAGTAACTGACATCACGCCACCCATGGTGGGTCTCACCGATATTGTTCGAACAGACAACGCATCAGGGCCATTGCCACTGTACATTGATCGCGATGGTTCCACTGTGTTTTTGTCTGAGCCCGCTGCCGGCGACGTATTGCCGACCGTGGAAGTATCGGTGCGCATTTACGACAAAAGCGCAATCATCCCAAGTATCCCTGACGACTATCTTGGTGGATGGTTTGCACCAACCGGAGCAGCAACATGCCAGGTCTCCTGTGTGACACCAGGCGTGAAGACGGTTCGGCGAGAATTTCAAATGCAACCAGCATTTAACAACACATTCCCGGCAATGCCGACAAGCACCATTCAGATATCAGACGCAAATGGCAACTATATGTCTTCATTGCCATGGCAGGTCAACATTGATCAGACGCCACCGAGCAACGTCTCGGTACCTTCCATGACACTTAGCACCACCTTCACACGCATCGAATCAATACCTATCACTTTTGAAGATATTCCGATCGACTCGGCATCCGGCCTCGGAACGCGATACCTGAAAGTACGTGCAAAGCCACTCACAAACGGCCAGTGCACGAGCGACCCATGGACGGACCTTAACGATTCGGTAAACGTCGACTACTCGATTGGCAACACGCTTACATCCAGGTCGTGGATCGACAATCTGCCAACAAGCGTCATTCTAGGTGGTGCCACCCACACCGACTATTGCGTCAGCTACTCACACGTAGTGATCGACCGTGTAGGCAATACAAACGAAAGCGCTTATAGCGGTGCATTCATGTTTGATCCATCTTCGCCAAATGTATCTGTATCAGCATCCGGCACAGTCATGACAAATCAAACATTAAGTATTACGAAGCGCGTCTACGACACTTCGACCCCTACCATCGTGGGTTCGATCACCGACTTCGGCGCGGGAATTGGTTTGTCAGCTGTGAGAGGAGCCGTAATCAAGGTGTCCACTGGTGACGTAATCAAAGACTCGGCACTAAACCTTACCTATGCAAATTCGGGACAAACGCATCACGGCACATGGACTGCCACCGGGCTGTCATTGGCCGACGGTGAATACGTGTTGAGGATCACGGCATTTGACAAGGCCGGTAACGCCTTTACTCCGGCAGGTTCACCAAACCCATGGCTTGACTACCCTTTCTGGGTTGATACACGAACTCCAGAAATCAGCAATGTCATACTAGATAATGGAGGCTGGAAAAACGTAGTTCGCCCTGACACCAGTTCAACTAATCCGGCCGTATGGTTCAGCCCGGCTGCAGAAGCCGAACACGCATCAAAACTGCCTCAAAGCAGCAGCAATCCGTTGGCCTTCGGTTTGCAGTTCAAAGCAAATGACTTCAACGGAGCAGGGTTTAAACGCATTACTCTGAAATCGTCTGGCATCAAAGATGGTAACAGGGTAACAAAAACCTCACAGCTTCCAGAGTCACCTGGTAGCCCCGCGGGTAGCGTAATAGGCATTCAGGAAATCAGCTACACCGGCTCTGGTCTGGCTCCACCAACTGACAACAACCGGTGGCAAAGAGTCACGCTGATCTATCCAGACGATCCCACACTTCGTCTGGACAGAGTCACGATTGAGGTTGAAGATATTACTGGCCGAAAAGCAACTCATGATATTTCTGTGAAGAGCGACTCGACCCCACCAGAAAGCACCTTGAATCTCGATCTGCCCGCCGTTGACCGGGAGTTGACGATATCGGGTGTGTCAAAGGATGTTGGTGATGGAATCGGAATGAGTCAACAGGCGTCAAAGCTAAGAATAGAAAGGTATCCAACCCCTGCAAACCCAACCACAGAGGTTATCTGTGCTGAGGTACCAAAGGTTGAGGACTGGGTCTGCAAATACAACACGTCATCGCTGCCAAATGGGTTCAACTCGATAACCTATACAACGGCTGACCTTGTCGGAAACCAGCGCATCATTGAGAGACTGATCTGGATCGATCACAAAAAACCAACGCTTGCACCAGTCGAAGTAACTGCATCCGACGCGATTCGTGAAAAGGTATTCGTGAGTGGTGGATTGATCTACTTCGACCCTTCTGAACTGAGCGACCTGCTGTTTACCGTGAATGCTTCCGCGGCCGATCAGCATTCAGGTGTTAGAAACGTGACCTTCCCATCAATGGCACCGGGTAATGAGCCCTGCATCGTAAACAGTAGTGACACCGCTCCCGTGGCCGAACCAACCACCAGGGAAGTTGAGGCTTCGTGCGAGTTCAGTGTATCGGGAGCCTCTGGCACGCGAGTCAGATCAGTTGTTGTATCAGACCTCGCAGGAAACCAATCACCGATATATCAGCCGGATTCAGCCGATGGTGCCAGCGCAGACAGATCGATGCTTACCGGTTACGTGGCGGACAATGACTCGCCGGTAGTCAACATAAACACCGGCCCAGGTGAGGAAGAAGTACTTGCGTCGTCCGGCAATGTCAGGTGGGCAGGCTCAGCATATGACCCCGGTGATCCCCTGGTCAATCGATCTGGATTGAAGAGAGTGGTTCCGCGAATCGTAAACGCAGCAGGGGCAGTAGTTCATTCCGCAACGGAGTCAACTACTGGTGATTGGGTAATGGATTGGAACAGTTCGTCTCCTGATCTTGCAGATGGAACATACACGCTGGAGATCGAGGCCTACGACAACGTCGGTAATCTTCATGTTGCCAAGCGGAAGGTACTGATCAACAATTCACCAGCGCCTCCAACACCGATGGCAACCGCTGCTGAAAGCGCTGCCTTTGGTGCCGTAGCTGGACTCTCGATCAACTGGCTGCCGAACAACGATGGCACTGTAGCATCATTCGAGGTATCAATCCAAAGTGGAGAGCGGATCGGATCTGCGCCTTCCGACTCCGAAATTGCCCGCTTTGACGGCGCAACCAACGACACTGTTCTACTTGGTGAGTTCAAGACTATCGACGGAGGCCACACCACCATCAAACCCGGTAACAGTTACAGGATTCGCGTAAGAAGCGTTTCCAACCAGGGTGCTTCCGGAGATTGGTCTGCGGCATCCGAGATTTCTATTACAAAAGTCCAATCCGCAATGGAAGTCATGCAGGTCG
>CAYTTD010000249.1:0-3833 GCA_964440595.1 uncultured Gaiellales bacterium | reverse complement strand
AACCAGACGAAGCCGTCAAAACAGAGGGCGAAGCCAAACCAGACGAAGCCGTCAAGACCGAAGGCGAAGCCAAACCAGACGAAGCCGTCAAAACAGAGGGCGAAGCCAAACCAGACGAAGCCGTCAAGACCGAAGGCGAAGCCAAACCAGACGAAGCCGTCAAAACAGAGGGCGAAGCCAAACCAGACGAAGCCGTCAAAACTGAAGGCGAAGCCAAACCAGACGAAGCCGTCAAGACCGAAGGCGAAGCCAAGCCAGACGAAGCCGTCAAGACCGAAGGCGAAGCCAAGCCAGATGGCGGAACACCTGAAGAGGTATCCGGATAATCAACTTAGTCAACTATTGACGAGAAATGGATGGGCAAGACGCCCTCCCGACGATACAAACCATACGGTGGTCAGAGACAAGGATGTTTCTGACCACCGTTTTTTTCACATTGCTTTTACCACTTGATCAAGAAGCAGCGTTGAACGTCACACTCTTGCCTCTCGAGACATCAAGGCAACAGCACCGATCAATTGAGCTTGATCAATACCAGTTGAAACCATCGAGTGACTTTCCCCTGAGTATTGGGAACTGGTCGTTGACGCAGCGCATGCTGATCCCGCATTTTGTGGCACTACGACTATTCCGTTTACCGGAGCCTGCAATAGATCGGGCGTAACCTGTGGCGCGATTACAACCGATTTGACTCCCAAGGCATGGGCAAGTGCAGAAGGCCCTGAATCAGCACCAACAAACAAGGAAGATCGCTCAAGAAGTGCTGCCAATACACCAACATCCGTTTGCCCGGTGATATCCAATGCCCTGCCTGAAAGCAAAGCAATCTCGGCATGATTGGGTTCATCGATGTCACAACCAACAAGGATTGGTATGCACCCATGATCGGCAACACACCTCACCAAAGCAGCGGCATTGCTTTGGGTTAGCCCCACGTCACAGTCACCGGGAAGATGCATTACGGCAATGGGCTTCTCGAAGCCCGCGACAAGCGTAGCAGCCTTGTTACGCTCTACAAGCGTTGGCCACAATGCAAAGTGGCGTTCAGGGGCGCGTCCCCCAAGCAGCCAAACCAGGCTCAACATACGAGCTGACGTCGTTGTGTTAACCGGCCACAGAGGGGCGATGGTACCCGCTGGAGACGCCGGCACTGCGGCACTTCGATAACGCACCCAAAGGTCCGCCTGAATCACCTCATCAAATCGAGCTGCCCTGCCAACGCCGTCGTACTCCTGATTGGGATCCGCAAAGGAGATAGCCAGTGAAAAGTGAGCAAGAATCAATTCAGGAGCATCGACGCTCGTGTAAACGTGATCAACGTGTGGGCATCGCTCTAACAGCCCAGCGCCATTATCTCCCACGACTACACTAATCTTTGCTGTTGGATAAACAAACCGTAGATGTCGAAGGGCGGGGACCACCCTCACGGCATTCGCTAGTCCGCCGGGGCAGAAAACCACTATCCCGGACACCTGATCAGGTGTTGGCCCCAACCAGATCTCACTCTCTGAACCCCTGACGCTCTCGTGCATGCTTCTCACTTTAGCTTGTCGGACAAATAAGGCCACCCCAACGTGACTAATAGGCCTCAATTCTTTTTTGCCGTGGGATGAGACGACACTTGCCTTCAAACTACCGATTGCACGGCCGGCTCGAACTCGTTCCCCCCCTCCGAATACCGGTCGAGCAACTGAGAAGTGACGACATGAATGGGCGCGGCAATATCAGGCTCGCAGCCCCAAGCCGATAGCTGAACGGATTTCAGCCACCGCGGGCGGCAACCAACGGTGACTGGCACGGATGCCTTGATCGGCAATGTCGTTCCTCCCCTCTTGTGGGAGCGGTACCGGAGTCCCGGCGATCGCTCCCACTTTTTCTTTTGGGCGGAAGTATCGAAACCAGTTGTCAGGAGATGTATTCCTGCAGATCCTTGGTGTCGCGATAGCTCTTGAGCTTTGCGAGAGTCTTTGCCTCTATCTGTCGTATTCGCTCTCTGGTAACTCCAAAGCGCTGCCCAACTTCCTCGAGCGTTCGCGGCTCTTCACCACGAAGTCCAAACCTGAGCTCCAGCACTTTTCGCTCGCGATGATTCAGAGTCTCGAGCAACTCCTGAATCTCTTTTCGACGCATCTTGTGCGTAACCGCAGCATGAGGAACCGGTGAGATGTCATCTTCAATGAAGTCTGCGAGAGACGATTCCTCCTCGCCTCCAACAGGAGTCTCAAGCGAAACTGGCTCCTGAGCGATCTTCTTAATCTTCTGCACCTTTGCAGGCGTAATATCAAGCTTGGCGGCCAACTCTTCATCGGTCGGTTCGCGCCCAAGCTCCTGAATCATCGCGCGCTGCGTCCGAATGAGTCGGTGGATTGTCTCAACCATGTGCACTGGCACACGAATCGTTCTGGCTTGATCTGCGATGGCACGAGTGATGCCTTGCCGAATCCACCACGTAGCGTAGGTCGAAAACTTATACCCCTTGCGATAATCAAACTTGTCACAAGCGCGCATGAGTCCAAGATTACCTTCCTGTATGAGATCAAGGAAGGCAAGTCCGCGCCCGTTGTAGCGCTTTGCAATCGACACTACAAGCCGCAGGTTTGCCTCAATGAGTGCCCGCTTGGCTGCCATGTCACCACGCTCAATGCGCTTTGCAAGGCTTACCTCCTGCTCCATCGTAAGGAGTGAAACTCGACCAATTTCCTTGAGGTACATTCGAACAGGATCCGCTGTGCCGCCGCGTCCAGCACGCATGTCAAGGTCTTCTTCCACCGCATCATCGAAGTCGTGCCCATCATCTTCCTGTGAGTCATTTTTCTTTTCTGGCACCATCCGGCGACGCTTGGAGACTGGCTTCTCCGCAGACTCAACTGCGTCAACCGCCTCGGCAATGGTGAACTCATTGTCATCGCGATCATCAGGCTGTATTACTGGTTCAACGCTATGGCTTGCCGCTGGGCCGCCCCCCTCAACTGGGGCGCCTGCTTCTTTTGAAATGTCGTCATTGCTCATCTAAAAAACACTCCTCCACGGCATAAGTGCCCAGACGCATCATCGGCGCACGCCAGGGCATAGCAGCTCCTGTGGGTCATCGGCGTGTTGAGGATTTTCCTTGAGCGAATGTGATCGTCTCGAAAAAAAACATACTTTTTACAGGAAATTGCTTCAACCGCCAATGAGCGGAATCAGTCAGTGTGCCGCAGGTCACGCAGCAGTTTGCGGCGGCGTGCCTCAACTGCAGTCAGCTCGTCAAGCACGGAATCGTTGCCCGAAGTGAGCTGCTCCTTCAGCTTGACCGCCTTGGCAGACAGGTGCTTCTCCTCGAGCCTCACCTGCAGCTCAGCAAGCATGGTGCGGGCAATATCCTCATTTACATGAAGCTTTTCCCGTTCACCAAACGCAGAGAGCCCCGCTATGAACCCAAGCATAGTGGCGTCGTCGTGCAACTTTGCAGTGTCAATCTTTCCGCCCGGCGCCTCAAGCAGAGCACCTAAGAACTTCTTATGAAATTCATGCATCAGGTGCTCACCCGAGCCAGAGATGTCAGCCGCATTGATCCATCCGGCTTCGAACATGAACTGCGCCAAAGCAAGAAAGCGTTTTTCGAGAACCAGCTGGCCCGAAGACGGACGCACACTTACGTTGCCTGAAGTAGCTCCCCTGACCATCGATCTACCCGGAAGTTGCCCAGTTGCTCCCACAGTTTTTCGCAACGCTTCGATGCCGGCCGAATCTAGTCCCAGGCCCATTGCAAGACGGTCAACCTGACGCCTCCACTCTGGTGAATCCTGTTGAGCTCGAAGGTACGCGATGCCTTCCTTCCAGGCATGGTCGCG
>CAYTTD010000248.1:0-3841 GCA_964440595.1 uncultured Gaiellales bacterium | reverse complement strand
GATCAGAACAATCTTGCCGTTTGCCCAGGATAGCTCTTTGTTCTTTGGTCGCATATCCGGAGAAATTGTGCTGGCAAACAGTTGCTCGGGTGTTGTGTCGCCGTTAATCAGATCGGGGAATACCGTGATGAAATTCCGGTGTTCGTAGCCCTTGCTTTCGGGTGCAAGGCCTGTGGGACCACGGTAATCGATCTCGATCCTTTTAGGCAGGTTTTTGTATTCGAAGAACTTTTTGTTTTCTGCAACCGACAGCGCTGCAAGAGACATTGCAGGCAGGGCAATGGTCTCTGGATCTGGTTTGCCATCCTTGCCCTCGCGATGGGTGTCGATAACAGGTGTCACCCAGCGCCTCACGTTGTCGCTTCCAAATTCTTTGCGAGCGTGGCCTACCACCGCACCGCTTTCTTCAAGCGCATTGCCGCCGCTGGGAACATCCACCGATCTGAATGGCATCGGTGTGGCCTCAGAGCCATTTTTTCCGTTTGATTCCGGTGCAGTTGCGAGCACAACATTGTCCGCGTAAGAGATTGCGTCGATTAGCGCTTCGTCATCAGAAGGGTCTGTGGCGTCCAGAAACTGAACATCTATCGCGATTACCTTTGCGCCTGCATCCTTCAAACGCAAAACTGCCTCAGCGAATATCGTTCTGTCGTACGGGAATCTGCTTACCAGCTGCCGATCAGTCTCGTTATCAATATCCAGGATGACGATGTCATTGCTGACATCTTTGACGCCTCGATGCTGAAATCTCCAGTCAGTTGTGCGCAGCTCAAATTCTCGCCCGGGCCCGGTTCCCGTCATTGCTGCAACGCCAAGGGTCGCAGCGATCATGCCGGCGATGAAAGTAATTGCCAGCAGTTTCACGCGCCGGCGTGGTATGAGTCGTCGAAGCAGCGACATTGGTTTGTGGGCTTATCGGCATCCGCCTGAGTTACCTTAAATTCGCTAAGGGTTGGATGCGACTCTTATCTATGTTCTTGCGGCATCAGCGTATGCCTGAGCCCGCGCCTTGTAGCCTTCGGCGGTTGCATGAATCTTGTCGCCTGCCAGGTATGACGGGTTTGCCTTGATCATCGCGTCCCAGTCAACCAGCCCCATGACGTCGGAGTTTTGTGAGGCCAGATCGCGGATTATCCTGTTCGCCTCATCATATGTTTTGCCACCAACGGCAGGTCGAACAATCGTCGACCAGATGACCCGTCCGCCTCGTGCACGCGCATCATCGATCGTCTTTTGGATCGACTCGCGCAGAACCTGTGTCTGACCAGGATCATTGTTGGTAAACAGGCCCATCGCCACAACGCGTGGCTTGTTTGGTGTTGCGTCGTAGCGCCGCATTCCCTCCTGCAAACTGATTCCGCCAGTGGCGTTTACTTCGGTGGGCTGTCCAGCGAGGCCGTCGTTGAAGTACTGCTTGGTTCCAACAGAAAGTGAGTCGCCTATCATCAGCACCCCTGGGCGCGCGTTACTCGTTGCCGGTGGTCTCGGAGGTTGGGCTGCCTGGCTTCCAGCAGCTGGCGCCGACGTTGTCGTTGTACCGTTGGAGGTAGCTCCCCCTGCGGTAGCCCCACCTGCCTGCGTTGGTAGCGCAGAGCTGCGTTGAACGCTCTGCATCAACAGCGTTACGGCCTGCACCAATTGGCTCAGCGCGTTTGTTAATGAGCCCAAAGCGCTCATTATTGTTGCGCTCGAGTCGGTTGCGGGTGGTGTAGTGCCCCCTCCAGCCACGCCGGCCACCTGGGCAGGTGCAGCCGCAATACCAGTCATCTGTGAAGTTGTATTAGCAGCACATGGTTGTACGCCGCACATAATTCCCCCTGAAACTGCGAGCGTCCAAGCAAAAGCCAATACCCGCGTGCCTTCAGGTTACGATGAAAAAAGATATTCGTAAAGACTAATTATTCTTTGCGGGTCGCAGTGCGGTTGCCGCATTGAAAATCACGAGCCCGCAAATAGCCAGGGCGACGATTGCGTCGGGGTGCGCCGTGTATGCGAGGGCCGCCTTTACTGAGGTATACACAAGTGCGATGAATACCAATGTGCGCGCCATGGCAAGGCTTTGGAATACTCCAGCCGCCAGGCTGGTTGGTGCCCACCGTCGGCACAACATCGATGCAGTGATGCTGAGTACCAGTGTTGCCAGCAGTGCTGGGATCGCAAGCAGTCCTGCGACAAATGCCATATCAGAGAACTCTCCCATAGCCTTGTAGGCACCAAAGACAACGACTACCAGGGCTGTGGCATGAGCCGCCTTCACAACATTCTCGTTTACCGAATCTTCAGTGTTCGAGGATGATTGCAGCGCAATGGCGATGTCGGCGATGAACAGGCCGGCGAAGGCGACCAGAGCTGCGCTGAAGGAATAGTGTGCGCCAGCCAGAAGCACAATCGGGCACATCAGCATTAGTACAAATGCAGTTTTTGGAATCGGCACGTACGCGTCTGGAATCACGAAACTGTCGGTGCGCTTTGTCCCTGCATTGGGATTGATAGGGGGATCAATGTGTTTTGGTGCGGCAACAGGCGGTGTTGGCGTAGAGGCCTGCGTTTGAGCCGGTGCCTGGCCCACAAATACCGGAGGTGCTTCTACGACTGGCAGTGAGATTGGTTCTGGAGATTGTGGTTTTGGCTCAAGTCGCACGAAAAGGTCTGGCTCAACTGGTTCAAATGACGGCACTGGTGGTAAATCGAACTCAAGCGCACCAAATAGCGGTGGCCGGTCATTAAGAGAGTTGTCAGACTGGTTTTTGGTCATTTGTCTGGCTTACCCTCTGGAAAGGTTTTTTATGCAGGATGAAGGGATGGTTGTTGCTCCCACTGGGTTAGCTGATCTGATTGAGATTCTGAACAACTTACCAAACCGGCAACCCGAAGTGATTAGCGGATGTGAAGTTGTTGTCAGTGACTGCAACCTGTTTCCGCCTGGATTCGCCGAAGGAAAAGTGACTGAAGGTGTCAACTGGAGCGGTGTTCTGGCACAGGGGGCAAGGCGCTGTTCGGTTGACGAGAGTCACATGGTGGCCTTTGTTCATCCACGCTTTGACGGGTTTGTCTCCGTTCAACTCACCGCGCACGTCCAGGTTGACGACATCTGTGTAGTGATTGACGAATCGCTATCTCGGATCGTTACACCTCATCATCGGGTGTCAGGATCGCTGCTTCCGTTGCTTGGGCGCGGGCGGCAGTTACCGATTGACATTGAGATTCACTCCCATCTTGTTCCCGAGGCGGGAGTCAGCGGGCGACTTGAGTTCAATGACGCTAGCGGTGCTCGAGTGTCAAATGGGCTCACGCTGACACTGGCCTCATGCCGACACTGTGAATGCATAGTGGTAGGTGAATCCATGGGGCCGTGGAGTGAAGCCACTGATTTCAGGAGTGAAATAGTCAGTGCTTTGCAAAGTCCTCGTCGCATGAGGCGCCTGGTAAGAAAACTGAAAAAAATGGGGTGGAGCTCATGATGCAAGCCAGCCCAACCACAAGCGATAAGCGTGCCGAGATGTTTGGTGCTCACATACCGGAGCTTCAGTTGGGGGCAGACGATTACAGGAATGGATTTCAGTCTGCAAACATGGCGGCGGGTATGACCTACGTCGAACTCGGCAGCGGTCATGGTATTGGCTTGGTGATGGCCGCATATGAGTTTGGGGCGAACGCCCGCGGAGTTGAATACCTGCCAAGCGCAATTGACAAAACCATGTCACTTGCTGACAAACGCAATGTCAGTCACCGGGTCAGCGTTGAGCGGGGAGATTTAAGAAGCGCGAAGATAGATGATGCTGACGTGTTGTACATGCATCTGGGGCCAGCCTTCCACGACATTATGGCCGGGCGCATTGAG
>CAYTTD010000247.1:0-3876 GCA_964440595.1 uncultured Gaiellales bacterium | reverse complement strand
CTTCACTCGCACAGTAAGACATATAGTCATTAACGCCATTGTCTGCGGAGTTCGCCCGAGCACGGCCGTCATCGATGACGCGGTACGGAATGCCACCGCTACCCGAGTTGTCACGCGTATCCACAACGGTTCCAAGAATGCTGCGCATGATGTCGCCTTGCGGGCCAGTTGGCCACCCCTCAGCAAATCTAGAGGCATCAGGCACTCCGCCGCCGCAAGCCGCCGAAGCATGTTGGGCACCAAGCAGGTGTGTAGTTTCGTGCGCAACGCTGGTGAACGGTCGGTCGGTTCCTACCTGGGCAACCTGGCCAGGCCCCAGCAGCGGGAACGACGATCGAGAATTTCGGGCTCCGGCACGTATGCGACCATTGTGAACCCCGATCAACTTGACGTTGTCAGGCACACTGTGAGAATCCTTCCATCGCTCCATTGCATTTATGCCATTGATATGCGTGTTGTCTGTTGTGGCGGTGCGGTTGCACAAACCTGCACGCATATCATTGGCATTGCACCTTACCGTTGGCGTGATGTCGACACTGGCAATGTATGGACGTATTCGTACATCCTGTGGAGCAAACGGCCCAGAAGCAGTAAATGCACTCCAGATTCCATCAACGTCATAGCTTGGCTGATTTGCAAAACCCGTACCAGACGCCCAATCCGGCATGGACACGGTCCAGATTCTCAGCGTGTCTGGAGTCTTGACATTTATGGATTCGACGGCAACACGGTTGTTTGCGATGCAGTCAGCCGCCGCGCACTCGTTGACGCGGGGCCGAGCAGTTACGGGATTGAGCGTCGCAACAAATGTCAACTTTGACCAAGTGCCGTCAACCCAACCTGGCGGAACCTCAAACCAATACCCCTGTCCAGTACGACGCTGCACCGGCACCGACACAGCTCTACGCGTTATACCGGTTGAGGGAGTTGATACTGGAGTCAGCGGATCCCCTAACGAGCGCCACGGTGCAAGCGCACCCATTTTTCCATACCCCTGCAACAGCATTGGAACTCCTTCAAGCTCGTCACCTGACAGCGTGCCAACATTTCGGAAGCGAGGATAAACCCTGACGATTGTTTTCTTGCCGCGAATGAACGTGACGCCGTCATACTCCCGGACAAAGGCCCTCTCGCCGGACGCGCTTACCCTTGAGAGATCGGTTGTGTCACCACGTTGGGTCGGCAGCGCCATACCTTGAATTCCCTGCGTAACCTCGATTGCCGACGCCTCAAGATCTATACCACTTGCAGCGCTTGCCACCTCGAAGTTAACGCGGTCAGTGATCTCGCGACCAAGCCGGTCACGCACGAAAACGGTGATTGAGTTTCGCCCCTCTCGAAGGCCCAGCCCGCCTATATCGATGCGACGGAATCGCCCATCATTGACTGAGCCTGTCCGATCACACGGTATTGGCCTGCGGCTACTGTTAACCGCGTAGCAGAATGCCCCCAGGCCGGCGGGTGCTGACACCGTGCCACTTAGACGAACGAAGTCAGCGCTCGCGGCAACGCTGTCTGCTACTGGCGCAGTGATGTTTACCGATGGTGAATCTGCGGTTGATCCTGGCGCGTCAGTGCTCCAGTCGATGCTGTCGAGCTCGATTGGGTGGGGCAGAATTCCAGAACCAAATTCAAGCTGACCAAAGCTGACTACGACCCTGGTTATGTCTGCTCGAGCGCTTGCCACGCGAAACTCTGATTCGATCGCCGCATAACTATTACCCCCTATCTGAGCAATCGGGCCGATTCGAGGCTCACCAGCCGCCGTGTATCCGACCGCCTGAACCGGCACTCCAAGTTCACCAGTCAGTGTTTGTGTGCTGCCGGCACGCGCAAGGAATTGCGCAATCGGCGTATCAAAAGTGAAGGCGATGCGATGGCACAGCCGATTAAAGATACAGCTATCGGTGCGCAATGCATTTGGGGAAGAGTGCGTCGTGAGGCGAGTTGGCCTGAAAACAACAGGATTGCCTGACACAGACACGCTGCCTAATTGGCTGGACAGAACAGTGCCCTCGGCCAACGTATCGAAGTTGATTGTTCCTGAGTCAGCGTGCGCCATCGGAGCCAACAGTGAAAGTGCAACAAGCGCAACAACAATTATTCTCATAATCCTGATCATCAGCGCCATCTACCCCAAGTTTGGCATCACCAAAACTTCGATTTTTTGATGGAATTTAGTTCTTTATCCGCTTGCCAAACTCCTTCGCTCAGGAATCATCATGACTGGGCCACAAGGCTTGACAGTAATGTTGCAGGTCGGCTCAACGAATTCACCTACCGGATTCAGTAGCCAATGTCGGTGAAGCTGCGCAAGCGCAACAACGGTACTCTGCATACCAAGGTGCTGGCCAATACAGACGCGCCTTCCACCGCCAAAAGGAAAGTACGCCATTCGCGGTCTCGGCTTATCATCGAAGCCTTCAATGAATCGCTCTGGCATAAAGTCGTCTGGAGAGGTCCAGAAACGTTCATCGTGATGAACGTTCCACATAGCGCATAGAATTTCCGTGCCTTTGGGAACGGTGAAGCCTGAGAGCTGCAAATCTTTTTCGGCACTTCTGATGGTGAATGCGCCGCCATACATGCGAAGCGACTCCTCGACCACTGCGCGCGTCCATCGAAGCTCTGGCACATCGTCCGCACAGACGTCGCTATCGCCAACAACACGATCAACCTCCTCGATTAACCTGTTGCGCACGCGAGGATGATGGCCGAGCAGCTGCAAAGCCCAGACCAATGCATTTGCTGTTGTGTCGTGGCCGGCAATTACAAAGCCGCGAAGCTCCTGAATCACCTCTTCACGGCTCAGCGCATTGCCACCTTCGTCACGCGCATGCAACAGTCGCGCAGCGATGGTAGCACTGTCTTCATCGTCTCCACCGCTGGAGATCGTATCCAGCAGCCGCTCGCAAAGATCATCAAACTCTCTGGCAACTCGCCCAACTCGACGAACTGCCGGCAGTGGCAACCAACCCCAAACGGGGAACATTGGATTGGCGAGCATTGGAATGCCATCATGCGTATCGTGTGACAGCTGCCGGATGCGCTGAGCATGATCTGCCAGGCTGCCACCATAAATCACGTGCCCGATTGCAGAGATCGTCATGAGGTCGAGTGATTCGCGAATGTCAATTGCCTTTTCGCTGGATGCTGCACCACCAAAACCTGAGCTCATTTCGTCAACATCGTGGGTGTTCCACCGCACTTGCCCGGCGATGTCGCGGGGACGAAATATCGTACTGACTATCCTGCGGCGCCTCGTATGCTCATCACCCGTCAGGACAAAGATGTTTTTGCCGAAGGCGCGAGACACCCTCTTCACGGCAGCACCCTTGCCCGTTGACCTGCCGTGAGCCACCATTACCGCTTCTATGTCGTCAGGGTGAGACAAAACCACTATCCTGCTGCCAGGAAACGCCAATCCAACAACATCGCCAAATTCCTGCTTCAACTGTTCGAATCCGGGAAGTGGATTCTTGGTCATTTCACCCGCCAGCCGGAAAAGCTTTGCGCGCCGAGGCCCGTCAGGGAAACCATTACGGCGGAGGGGTGGAAGAGTCGGGTTTCGCGATATGTTCATTCACCCTTGGTGCCCATTATTAGTGTTTGAACAACCAGGCAATGTTTTTGCATATTTTGAAATAAAGCCTAAAGATTTTTATCAATGATGCCGATAACCATATTTGCCCTTTGTCAAAGTGTTTTTGCTCTGCTCTTTGTCAATACGCGAAAAAGCTCTCTCCAAACCCAGGTTGGTGACCGATGCCCAAGTTTCCCAAAGCGCCTTATTTCGCGCTGCTCGCAATGCTTACAATCGCGGCCTCTTTAGGCGGCGTAATAATGGGCAGTGACCCAAGCTACACACCACCAAAC
>CAYTTD010000246.1:0-3901 GCA_964440595.1 uncultured Gaiellales bacterium | reverse complement strand
TCGAACGACTGGCCGGTTGCCTCGAGCACGGCGGCGAGGCCGCAGACCTTGGCGTTAGCGAGCTACACATTGTGGGTGGAGAACACCCTGATCTGACCTACGAGTGGCACATTGAGATGATCAGACGGATCCACGCTGAAGTTCCAGAGGTGCACCTCAAGTGCTTTACCGCGAGCGAGATCAGGCACCTTGGGCGACTAGGTGGTGGACTTTCCGACACGAAGGTTATCCAGGATCTCGTTGAGGCAGGCCTTGGATCAATGCCTGGAGGCGGCGCAGAGGTATTTTCGCAAAGGGTTCGCGATCTTGTGTGCAAGGGCAAAGACACGGGCCAGGAGTGGCTCGATGTTCACAGATCAGCACACCGGGTTGGAATCCGCACCAACTGCACGATGCTTTATGGCCACGTCGAAACCAATGAGGAGCGCGTTGACCACCTATTGAAGCTTCGCAGTCTTCAAGACGAATCTCTCGCACTTGCCGCTGAAGTGTCGAACGACTCAGACAATCTTCCAGCTGAGAATTTGACCGGTCAAATTGGGGCTTTTCAATGCTTCATTCCGCTGGCATTTCATCCTGAAAACACAGTCTTCGCAAAGCGTGGATTCAACTTCACGCCCGGCTCTGAAGATCTGAAGATGATCGCAGTCTCGCGACTGATGCTTGACAACGTGCCCAACATCAAAGCCTATTGGGTCATGATCTCGCCTGAGCTTGCACAGATCGCTCTGCACTTCGGAGCAAACGACATGGACGGCACGGTCATGGTTGAACGTATCGTTCACATGGCCGGCGCACGAACCCATCAAGAGACGCAACAGCAACGCCTGATTCAACTGATCAAGGGGGCCCACAGGCATCCGGTTGAACGCGACACTCTCTACAACACAATTGAAAGATACTAGGGGTTTCTTCAGAAAGGTAGCAATAATGACAACGACAGCGACACCAATTACAGCCGATGATGCAGCCGCCGCGAATCCCGACCTGTCGTCGCTTCGTCTAGGTCGCATTGCCTATATCAACTCGCAGCCGATGCATTGGCGCCTTGGCATCGAGCCAACACTTACCGCACCACCGACAGCGCTGAATCAGGCTCTGGTCGATGGTGAGATCGATGCCGCGTGCATCAGCTCGATTGAGTATGCACGTAACGCCGAGTCGCTGGTTCTGTTGCCATCAATGTGCATCAGCTCGGCTGGGGCGGTTGGATCGATAAAGGTATTCTCAAACAAGCCATTTGAACAGGTTACCCATTTTGCAGTCACACCCGAGAGCGCGACCAGCGTCGCACTTGTTGAGTGTCTTTCAAAGCTGCGCGGTGGCGTTCCTGAAATCAGCGTTCTACATGGCTCTCCTGAAGAGTTTGTCACTAGCGCTTCAGATGATCAGGCGCGCGGAGTGCTGCTGATTGGCGACGCTGCTCTCGCCGCTGCAGACTCACCTGCCTTGTCCAACTTTTTCAGTGAAGACCTTGGTGAGCGCTGGCATCGCGAGACAGGCCTGCCGATGGTTTATGCAGTTTGGGCTGTTAGGCGCGAAGTTGCCGAGCAGTCACCCGAGCTTACAAAGGCTCTGGATGAGGCGCTTTGCTCGTCGGTGCACGCATTCGCAACAGATGACAGTGCAGTCAAGACCGTTGCTGGATCTGTTGGAATGACACATGAATCTGCAACCGAATACTTCAACCAGCTTTGCTACCGGTTTGCACAGGCTGAACGCAAAGGCATGCTGCGTTTTCTTCGCATGGCGAGCGAGTACGGCCTCTTGGACACTGTTCCAACGCCACAATATGCGTTTGCCAGCGATGGCGATGACAACGGGTACGCGAGCGAGATGACATTTGAGTCAGTCAGAAAATCCTATGGCGCAGCAGTGGGATCGCCAAGCGTCTTCAAGGTGCGTCCGCAGGATGAAGAGGCCGCTGCGTTTGCTCTCCAGCTGGAGGATGACGCGAGGCAAATCGACGTCGATGCGGTGCTGCAGAAAGCATTGGATGAGACCCGCATCAATGAGGTTGAAGCAACCGCACTGCTTCAGTCAGACCGTCTGGTTGATATCGGTCGAGTTGCAAACGAGCTTCGCTGTCGTCGAACAAATCCGGACGAAATTACATTCGTCGTCGACCGAAACATCAACTATACGAACCTGTGCGTGACCGACTGCGGCTTCTGCGCGTTCTACAGGCGCCCCAACAGTGAGGCAACAGACGCCTACCTGCATTCAAATGATGAGATTCTCAGGCGTATCCAGGAGACAGTTGATCTTGGCGGAACCGCAGCACTGATGCAAGGCGGTCACCACCCCAACCTCGACATCAACTGGTACATAGAGCTCTTTAATGCTGTGAGGGAAAAGTATCCGCGCTTCCACATGCACGCATTGTCTCCTCCAGAAATTCAACACATCGCCCGCAGGTCAAAGCTGACTACGGCTGAGGTACTCTCGCAACTTCGCGACGCAGGCCTCGATTCTCTGCCTGGAGGTGGTGGCGAGATCCTGGTCGACCGCGCCCGCCACCTGATATCTCCCAAGAAGACAAAGGGGCACGAGTGGCTCGCGATAATGCGCGAGGCTCAGCGAATGGGAATGTCTACCACTGCGTCAATGATGTACGGTCACATTGAGCTTCTGTCTGAGCGTGTACTGCACATGAAGCTGATTCGTGATCTGCAGGACGAGACCGCGGGCTTCCGTGCGTTCATCAGCTGGACGTTTCAGAAAGGCAATACACCTCTGGCCCGACTTGTTGATTCCGGCTTTGCACCATACGCTGAACACCTCCCCGCCGAACCAACTGCCTACGATTACCTTCTCACGCAGGCGGTATCACGCATCTATCTGGATAACGTCGAAAACATCCAGTCGTCATGGGTTACGCAGGGCTTGAAGGTGGGCCAGGTAGCACTGCACTTTGGTGCCAATGACATGGGGTCAATCATGATTGAGGAGAACGTGGTTTCAAGCGCTGGCACAACCCATCGGGCTACCACTGAGGACTTCGTCAAGCTGATCCGGCAGATGGAAAAAGTGCCCGTGCAAAGGGATACGTTCTACCGCACAGTCAAGGTCTGGTAGCTCTCAAGTCTTGCACCAACAGTTTCAAGTAGTCGTTGCAATACTCAGGTAGTTGTTGGCGTTTTGGGCTGGTGTGTGTATGGAGCAAGACTCTGATTCGCATGACGCGAATCAGCAGCGTAAAACCTGAGCGCTCGGATGACTCGCTCAGGTAAGCGCGTCTTGCAAAAGACACACACCAGCCCAAAACCCCGAAGCAAGCTGAACTCTACTGACCAGACAGATTCCGACCACGTGTAACATAACGTGCTGGCTCGTAACCATTGGGCCACAAATTGGGAGCGATCTGCCCACATTTTCTGCATCCTCGAATCACGAGGCGCGGCGCAGCACGATAACACCCTGATTTGCCCAGAACCATCCAACAACGCCCAACTCTGGCCGCGCCTGCTGCCACAGCTCCACCCACAGTGCGAATCAACGTCTTTGACGGTGACCAAATCAATGACCTTGCAACCAGGATCCTGGAACCCCCCATGAGAGCAAACTCTGCGCGCCAGCTTGAGGCGCTACGAGAAGCCGGTGTGGACCCACGTCCACTAATGACAAGCGCATCTGGATCCCAGGGAGACAAAACGGCAAGCCATGCATTGGTAAGCGCACGGGCTGCGGTCGAACTTCTGCACTCAGAGTTTCAATTCAACTCATACGACAACCAAGGCAGCCCACTGAACATCATCGTGCGTTCGCGGGATGACAGTGGCAAGCCGCTCGAGAATGCGGGCTGGACAAGCCCTGAGAACGTACTTCTGATCGGTTCGATCCCCGGAACCCCTACCGAAACAATGGCCGCCAACCGAGACATCATCTCCCACGAAGTCAT
>CAYTTD010000245.1:0-3906 GCA_964440595.1 uncultured Gaiellales bacterium | reverse complement strand
CTTGCTGAAAAAATACTCACGCGTCTGAACTTCGCCAAGCCTTTGAAGTGGGGTGATACTTCACATCGTTTTGTTCGTCCGGTTCGATGGATCACAACAATGTTGAACGAGGCGCCAATCTCCTACGACCTGTGGGGAGTGGCCAGCGGCAAAACAACCAGAACCCACCGCTTTCTTGGCAGCGTTAGAGAGGTTGCAATAACAGAGGCGCAGCAATACGAGAAAGTTCTTGGTGAAAACTATGTCATCTCTGATCAGTCAAAGAGAAGAGACCTGATCGTCCAGGGGCTTGATCTGGCGGCGAAGGCGCTAGGTGGCACCTGGGAGGATCCCGCGAATGTGCTGTCTGAGGTTGTACACCTTGCCGAATATCCAACGGTGATAACTGGTCGGTTCAGTGAGTCCTACCTTGAGCTCCCTGAAAGGGTTCTTGTGACGGCGATGCAGTCTCACCAGAGATACTTTCCCGTTAGGCTCGATTCTGGCGGTCTCGCGCCAGCATTTCTCGCTGTAATGAACGGGTCTCCTGATGCGGTTGACTCAATACTTCCCGGTTACGAGCGGGTGATAGTGGGTCGTCTTGACGATGCTGTATTCAGCTTCTCCCGCGATCGGCAGCGTGGGCTCGATGACATGTCAGCCTCGCTTGGAAGTGTTGTATTCCACGCCAAGGCTGGTTCGCTTGCTGAAAGAACTGAGCGGATTACTGCAGTTGCTCTTGAGATCGGGCGGCAACTTGGTGAAAGCAATGAAAAGGTCAGCGACGCTGCGCGACTGGCCAAGGCCGATCAGGTTAGCTACGTCGTGCAGGAGTTTGCGGAACTCGAGGGCTTTGCAGGTTCGCTTTATGCCAAGGCAGCGGGTTATGCAGATGACGTATGCACCGCAATCGACCAGCAGTTTCGGCCCAAGGGTGCGCAGGCGCCAATGCCAGACACAGGAGTACCTTCGGTCATCGCGCTTGCTGACAAGTTCGAATTGTTGGTAACAGCGTTTTCGATTGGAGAGCACCCTACGGGTTCCCGCGACCCTCACGGCCTTCGTCGCGCTGCGATCGGAATCATGCGCATCCTGCTTGAGCATGATCTTCAGATCGACGTTGATACCGTAATACGTGTTGCGGCAGACGAGGTGGAGCGGCAAGGATTTGCCACTCCAGATGCCGATTTGCTCGATGCAATCCGCAGCTTCCTGGATGATCGCCTGGAGAAGCACCTCACTGATGCCGGAGTGCGAATAGATGCAGTCCGGGCGGCAAGGGGCGCTGATCTCGCACGCTTCCAGCATGTTAATGGCTTGGCTCAGGCGATTGCGTCCAGGGTTGACAGCGCAGATGCCTCATTCCTCTCAATTATTGACTCGATGAAGCGTTGCCAGAAGCTGCTTGATAAGTCAGGGGAGGATATGCGCGCGGTTGCGGATTGGAAGCCTGACCCGTCATTGTTCGAGAGTGAAATCGAGACTGCTCTATTTGGAATCCTGCAGCCCAGGTCGCAGGAGATCGCTGGGCACGTAAACGATCTGAAGTTTGACGATGCTGTTGCCTCTGCGTCGACACTGGCACCTCAGATCGATGCCTTCTTCGATCGTGACTCAGGTGTAATGGTAATGGTTGAAGATCCTGCCTTGAGGCGAAATCGACTTGCGCTGCTCGCGCAGACGATCCAGACACTTTCTCCTCTTGGTGATCTGGGGGCGATCCAGGTATGACGATTCGTGATGGTAGCGTCTCAGAGCGTTTTGTTGACGTAACTCGGGCTCGCGAGGACTCAATACTCTCTGAATACGCGGTGAAGTCTTACTGTTCTGAGGGCCGTCATGATCCAGAGCGCATTGATCAGTGTTCACTTCGCAGCACGTTTCAGATTGACCGGGATCGAATCCTTCACTCAAAATCATTCAGGCGCCTGATGAGCAAGACTCAGGTCTTCATTGCTCCCAAGGACGATCACTATCGCACCAGGCTGACTCACACTTTGGAGGTAACTGCTATCTCGCGCACAGTTGCGCGAGCCTTGCAACTCAACGAAGACCTTACCGAGGCGATTGGACTCGGACATGATCTCGGGCACCCACCATTCGGGCACGCAGGTGAACACGCACTCGATGCGGTGCTCAGTGAGCGATTTGGGCGGCGGTTTCTTCACAATGAACAGTCGTTGCGTGTCGTTGACGTGCTTGAGAAGAATGGAGAAGGGCTTAACCTGACAAACGAGGTCAGAAACGGCATTCTTTGTCACACGGGCGACGTATTGCCTACCACTCTGGAAGGGCGTATCGTTCGCATCGTTGATCGCGTGGCATACATTAATCATGACATCGATGATGCTCTGCGAGCGGGCATTCTCGAATGGAGTGATCTGCCAAAAAAGCAGATCGGCATTCTCGGAGAGACTGGCACCGAGCGCATCGATCGTCTCGTGCACGACATGGTCGAAGCTTCAGCCAGAGCAGGCGACATAGTTCAGGGGGATGAGGTAGGGCAGGCCATGCTCGATCTGCGATCGTTCATGTTTGAAAACGTGTACCTTAGCCCCACTAATGACCGTGACAAGAATAGGGTGGCCGAACTTATGCCACGTCTAATTGACTACTACGTGGAGCACCCGGATGAGGTTCCATACCTCCCAGGTGCGGCGGAGCGCGGTGATGATCTTCCACAGCGCATCACTGACTGGGTCTCTGGTATGACAGATCGCTACTGTCTACGCGTTCTGCGCGAGGTATTCATGCCGCGCGAGTGGGCATTTCAGCGGTAAGATAATCCCCAGTGACTTCCCCCAGCACAGGTACCGGTGCCCCCGGCGGGCGTATTACCCAGCACAGCATCGAGCAGGTGCTGCAGCGTGCTGACATCGTTGAAATCATCAGTGGTTACTCGCAGCTTAAACGCCAGGGCGTGGAGTGGAGCGGCCGTTGTCCGTTTCATGACGAGAAGACTCCTAGTTTCACGGTGAACCCAGACAAGGGGGTCTATCATTGCTTCGGGTGTGGCGCCGGTGGCGATACAGTCACTTTTATCCAGCAGAAGATGGGGCTTGAGTTTGTCGAGGCGGTTGAGTATCTGGCGGATCGATACCGAGTAGAGCTTGAGCGCGAAGCATCTGGCAAGGCGCGATCGGGCCCGAGGGTTGACAAGCGGCGTCTTTACGAGCTTCTCGACTTATCTGCCAACTTTTGCAGCGAATATCTTTGGAGGTCTGGTGAGGCTGAGCCCGTGCGTGCCTATCTTGCCTCTCGGGGACTAACTGAAGAAACTGCGCGCGCGTTCAGGTTAGGTTTTTCACCGCGTCAGGCGCGTGGCATCAGCGCCCGCGCACTTGACAAGGGATTCACTCGTGGTGACCTTGAGAACGCCAAGTTGGTGAATCGCGGAGGTCGTGATTTCTTCCATGGGCGTTTGATGTTTCCCATTATTGACCGAGCTGATCGCGTGATTGCCTTTGGTGCCAGAAAGCTATTCAATGATGACCCGCTCGCAGGTAAGTACGTAAACTCGGCAGACGGTGTTGTGTTTCAGAAAAAGAGCACTCTGTACCTACCGCCCGGTATTCGCGACGCAGCTAGACAAAACGGCCATGTTGTAATCGTTGAAGGTTACATGGACGTCATCACCATGTGGCAGTACGGGTTCAGAAACTGTGTGGCGCCAATGGGGACTGCCCTAACTGATGAGCAGATAATCGAGGTAAAGCGTCTGGCGCCGCTCGCGACATTTGCCTTTGACCCCGATACCGAGGGGACGCAGAAGACCATCAAGGTTCTCGAGCGAGCTCGAACTCAGGATCTCGACGTTCGTATCGCTCTCCTGAGGGAAGGTGACCCCGCTGAGATCCTTTCAATGCATGATGGTGATGCTTTGATGAAGGATCTGCTTGAGTCAACTGTGACACTGATGCATTATCG
>CAYTTD010000244.1:0-3912 GCA_964440595.1 uncultured Gaiellales bacterium | reverse complement strand
CTGATGAATCCCATCAGGCAGTGTCACCGACCTTCTCACTGTTACCAGCATCTCCATCTTCAGAAACCCGGTCGCGAAAACTCGCTACACCTTCACCAACGCCGGCAAATGCGCCAGATACCTTTTTCACAGGCTCGACTACTGCCATTGACACAGCCCTGACGGTGGTATCAAGAGCGTCAGTCATGTCCACAGCACTATCAAGCATCAGTTCAACCTTTGCCAACTGGCTGTTCACGGTCTCAGCGCCAACCGCCGCGTTACTGATGACGGGCACTACCTCGTCAACTGTTCGATGAAGTTCATCCTGAAGCCCTTTGAGAAGACGCCCGGTGCGCCAAAGCAGATAGCAACATCCTCCACCAAGCGCAATAAAAAGGAAGGCGAGGGCAAGCCACATTACTTCCTGTGCTGTCAGACTACCTACCATCTTTGTTGGCTCCTGCTCCCCCTAAAAGCATTAGTGCATGTGGAGACTACCTGTAAACATACAACGAACTCCACCCTTTCCCTGCACCGGGTGTCGATCAAAGCAGAATGGCGGTCACGAGGTGCGGGCAATTATGCCGCTGGCGACAACTACTCCAAGGGCATCCTGGAAGCAGGCAACCTGCCCTGGAGAAGCAGCAAATACAGGGGAATCAAGCCTCACATACAACCCCGGCGTTGAATCGATGATGCAGTTTTCAACGCCTGCAACTGGCGTGGCTCCATCTTTGGCCCGGTAGCGCAACTGAACTGACAACTCTCCCCTTTCGCAGATTTCGTGAAGAACGTCGAGACTCATTTCGTGAACGATCAGGTCACGAACGTGGACAATCTCATCTACTGCCTCGTCACGATCACCCACTACTACTGTGCCTGATGCCGGATCCGTGGCAACGACGAAAAGCGGTGCATCAGCAATGGCGGATGCACCGATTCCTCGCCTCTGGCCCCTTGTGAACATTGCAATTCCCTCATGTTTGCCAATCTTGCAACCACCCGTTGTAACGATGTCACCAGTAGTGCCTAGCTTCCCTGCTCGTTTAAGGAACTGGCGGTACTTTGCCCCGCCCAGAAAACAAATCTCCTGGCTGTCGGCGGTCTTTGCCTGAGCGAGACCAAGTTGCTGTGCCTCCAGACGAGTTCGCTGTTTGATCCAGTCACCGAGCGGAAATCGCAGCCGCTCCAAAAGGCTCTGGTCACCGATTCTGCTCAACATGTACGACTGATCCTTTTCAGGATCAACACCGCGGCGAATCATCGTTGTTCCGCGTTTCACCTTGCGTGCGTAGTGCCCTGTGGCAACATCACGGGCTCCGAGAGCATCAGCAATTGCAACGAGCTCCCTGAATCTGAACGCGCCATTACATGTTGTGCATGGATTTGGCGTTTCGCCCTGCTCATAGCCGTTGATGAACTCAGACACAACGTCGCGAAAGAATGGAAGGGCGAGGTTTACGGAAAAATGAGCGACACCAAGCGAGTGACAGGTTCTGCGTGCCTGCCTGACAGAGTCATGCGAGCAACACGCGCGGCCTGCGTCAGGGGCAGCCGGGTCGATCCACAACTCGAGAGTGACCCCGCATGTTTTTCCGGCGGTGCGTTCAATTTCTCGTGAAAGCGCAACCGCTGAGTCGACTCCACCGCTCATTCCAACGACGCTTACAATTTCCTGGTCATGCTTGAGTTCGAGCGCCTCCGGCAGTCGACCGACATCGCTGACTTGTGCATTTTGTTCGCTCTGCGCGAACGAACCCAGGAATTCTTCGTCAATCTTGCCAGACGAAACGAGCCGATTCGCAATTGCATTGTGGAAGGCATCCTCCACGGTGTTCACTCTGGTCATCAACGCAAGATCTGCCTGTTGGACCTCAGTTAGACCAAGCACACCTATCCCAACTTTTCCTGCATCTGCCAGCGTGCAGCCCATTGAATGTTGGCGCATGATGCTTCCCGCTGCTGCGGCTTCAAGTGCGCCTTGTGTGCGCACTACACACTGCTCAACGATTGCGTCAGGCCTCGCGGAGCTCCAACACATCCACACCTCTGCGATCGTGCCACATGAGCCGCCTGAACGACCTCGCGTAACGAATTGACACCCGGTGAGACTGCTCATCTCACCGCAGTCAGGGCTACGCATGTGCGCAGAGAAATCTGAGGAGGAGGGATTCATTGATTGCCAATTATGGCAGTTTACGAACGCATGCTATCGAGTTGAGCTACCGCGATTTGCACTAATGTGCAGTTTTTGGGGATGAAACGACTTTTGCACGGCACGCCATTGGACGTGTGTCCTACCCGGGGCGCTAACCAGAGACGGTACCATCGCCGCCGACCGGAACACCACCACTACCGTCGGTAGAACCAGGATCGGCTGATCCTCCTCCGGCACTACCGGGGGTGCCAGTGTCGGTAGTTGATCCGCCTCCATCATCAGTTGCACCAGAACCATCAACTGGCTGGCCACTAACATCTGTGGCTGCACCAGATTTGGATGCTTTACCGGTTGAGGCTTCGTCAGCTACCGACTCAAATACGTTCTTTGGTGCTGGTGCGTCCTTCTCAACAACCTTTGCAGGCTTGGCTAGAGCAGCCCGCTTGAGCGCCGCCCGGAGCAGAGATGCGTCAACAAGGTAACCGGTATTACGGTATCCCAGAGTACCATCGCGCTTGATAATGGCAACACCTGGTGTGCCGAAAATACCAAGGCGTTCAACGAGATCGCCCCAAACCTTGTACTGCGCAGGAGTGTACGCAAGCAGCACTGTGCCTTTCACTGCCTTTGCTGCCGCCTTCGCATTTTTCAGAACCTTTTCATCCACCGGCGCTGTTGGCTGGTACATCACTACAATTATTGGCTTTGCGCCAAGCGCCTTTGCGAACTCCTCTGGCGTTGCAGCGCTGGTGCCAATATCTTCGTTTGGTGCGACGACGCTGACAGGCCCGCCGGTCTCATTGCTTCCTGGTACGGCGGACGGGTCCGAAACCTGAGTTGTTGCATCAGGTGATGCCGTGCCTCCCGTTGATGTGCTTGAGGTCGCTGAATCTGATGAGGCTACCTTTTCAGATCCTCCAACTTCGCTCGAAGACGATCCTCCACACGCTGCAAACACGAAACCCAATACCAGGATCAGAGAAAGTTGAACCAGGCGAAAAAAGCCCACTCCGGCGCCGGCAAACACTTGATTGGACCTGCTTGTACAGGTGGGTGTTCTGCCTTGCGAAGCAATACCGCGCCCGAACCCGAACTCCCTTTGAAATGGTGTTGGCCCAGCGATGTAACCTGCCGGTCGCCGGAGCGAACCTGAACCAACTGTAGCACCGCTTCCGGTGCCGTGCCAATCATCTGGATACATGTTGTTCGCTCTTTCTGTCATTTACCGACCTATTCCATGTTCTCGAATGGGTTCTCTTCAGACTGCTTGGCGCCAGATTGCCTGGTGCCGCCGCTGTTCTTGCCAGAGTTGGCGACCTTTCCATCGCCATTCACTGTTACTGGCTTACCAACCGGAGCCTCATCATGAGTTGCATTAGCTGCATTACCGTTTTTATTTGGCGCTTTGTCAGCAACACCCAGATCATTCTGAATCTTTTCGATCTGCTTGTCTGTGGTTGCCGTCTCATCTGGCGAACCACTCAACGAGTTGTAAACCAACCAGCCTCCGCCGCCAACCAGAACCGCCATTACAACCAACAGCACTATGCGCAGTGCTTTTTCCTTCCCCGACGTCTTCTTATCATCGAGAGCTTCAAATCCTTCAAATCCTGGTCCGGTGTTCTCCCACCCGAACCCGCGCGACTCAACCGGTACATCATGTGCGGGTGGCAATTGCTCTACCGGAGACAAAGCCCCAGGAGAGATACTTCCAGGCACCAGAGTTGCGGGTAAAGCCCCTCCAGCGAGCTCAGCAGAAACCGCATTTTGCA
>CAYTTD010000243.1:0-3916 GCA_964440595.1 uncultured Gaiellales bacterium | reverse complement strand
TCTTTGGGTTGGCAAGAGCGATCAGAGGCTTTGCGCTGATCCATGGCTCCGCGGCAACGTACCTGCCACGGCGAACCAATTCACAGCAAAGCATTGTCATGCGATGTCAGACACGCAGGTATTTGCGAATCGTCATTCCGCTGCCAAGCGTACCGAGCAGCATGCCCATCGCGAACTTCCCAAGGAATATCAACGCCTTGTCGACGCTAGCCAACGAGCTGACAGAGATGTTCTCGAAGATGGATTTGAACACCTGCTGACATGCAATGAGCATCAACACCGCCCCGAATGCCGCAACTATTCCCACAATGAATCCTTCGATCATGAAGGGAAGTCGAACGAATGAGTTTGCAGCGCCTACCAGCTTCATGACCTCAATCTCGCGCCTGCGGGCAAAGATCGATAGACGAATGGTGTTTGCGACGAGGAGCGTAGCTGCGGCGATCAGGAAGAGTCCGATGCCCAGCACAAGTCCACTCAGCCACATGGCGCCCCTCACCACCTTTCTAGCGGTAGGGCCACCAGTCTCAATGTCGTTCACGCCAGGCTGACCCTTCATTCGGCCAGCAACCACCGTCGACTTTGTTGGATCCTTCAGCTTTGCTTCAACCCGGGCGGGGAAGGGGTTGCCGCGAAGGTATCGAAGCATCTCAGGGTTCTCGCTGAAGCGCTTCTTTGCCTCCTTGAGGGCGGTGTCCTTGTTTACGTAGGTAACTGACGCAACCTCGGGCATCTTCTCCATTTGTGCGCGAAGTGCATTCAGTTCTTCCTCGGTCACTGTCTCTTTCAGGTAAACCTTCACGCGGCTTGCGTCGTAAGCCACCGTCTGGGCCTTGTTGTAGACGAGCGATAGCAACACCATGAAGAAGCCAACCATGAATATGGCGATAAGCATCGTTACGGTTGCAGCAACGCTGGTTGCAACGTTTGTTGAGAGTGATCTGAGTGCCTCGGTAAAGAAAAAGTTGAAGCGACTACTCATGATGTTGCCTCCGGGGATCCTGGAGTTTCGTAACTTGTGTATGGCGATGGGGGAGGTGCAGTCGGCGCAAAAGTGCCTGGCCCAACAGCAGGGATTTGTCCGGTACCCGAGCCAACTGCCGGGAACTGACCTGTTCCTGAGAGGCCGATCTCCTGCGCAACGCCATCCTCATATGCTGCGCGCGCCTGATCGCGAACGACGCGCCCCTTCTCAAGCTGGATAACGCGCTTGCGCATTCGGTCGACGATAACCACGTCGTGCGTGGCGACAACAACTGTTGTGCCGGTGCGATTGATTCGCGTAAGCAGATCCATGATGCCGATAGAGGTATCTGGATCAAGGTTTCCGGTTGGCTCGTCTGCAATCAGCAGAGCCGGCTTGCGGACGAACGCGCGGGCAATTGAGACTCGCTGCTGCTCTCCACCCGATAACTCATCTGGATACGAGTCGATCTTCTCTGCGAGTCCCACAAGGTGCACAATCTCTGGCACTCTGCGCCGTATCTCGCTTCGAGAGGCGCCGGTAACCTGCAGTGCGTAGGCGACGTTCTCCCAGACTGTGCGATTTGGCAGAAGCTTGTAGTCCTGGAAGACACATCCAATGTTTCGCCGCAGCACTGGAATCTTTGAGCGCTTGAGTGTGCCAAGTGACCTGCCAGCAACCATGACGTTGCCGGAGTCAGGCTCAAGCTCCTTGAGGATCAGGCGGATGAATGTTGATTTACCTGAGCCGCTGTGGCCCACGATAAACACGAATTCGCCCTTATCTATTCGTAGCGAGACGCCGTCCATGCCAATAGCAGTACCGGTGTCTTCATAGTGTTTGAAGACGTTGTCCAATACGATCATCGACGAGCCTGCTGGCTTGAGCCCGACCTTGTGCATCGAGCTGGTCGTATCAGGCGGAAGCGCCGGAATCGTCGGCGCTCCGGTCGCGTTGACAGGAGTTTCTGGGGGAGGAGTTGATCCGTTCATCACAGACATAGTGCCACGTATGATGACAAACTATGCATGAAATATGCGCCCCGTGGGCAGAATCATGGACTTAATCCGGCCGCCGCCCGGGCACTGAGCGGCCACTACTAACGTGTAATTGCCTGTAATTATCGGATTTTTAGTGGATTTCATCTGAAAATGGTTATTGCTGATTGTCAAACAACTGGCCGGATTTAATATCAAGAGCTTCAGCATTTATGCCGATGGTGATGGCGTGTTATCTCAAGATCCACTGTTATTTTTTTCGGCAGCGCTTTTTCTGCCCGCCGTATGCATGCGCGTGTATTCAATGTGGCTGAAGCACAGACTTGACGACATTGCTACCCATGCTCAGGTTGATCCGGCGACTGGTGCATATGCCGCTGGCATTGCTCCACGGCGGTTCGAGATGGAGCTTGCCCGCTGTTCGCGCACCGGTGCTCCATTGTATGTCGTCAGTCTTTTTGCAGAAGGTGCAAACAACCATGAAGCGATTGATGAGCTGGAGGAGCTAATCATCGACTCCGTATTTGACTCTGGTCATGGGGTTGTGAACGCCTTCAGGTTAGCTCAATCAAGGTTTGCTCTAAGCAGTTTTGATGTTGGCTTGAAGGAAATTGCTTCTGCCCCTCACTCCTTTGCGAAGACCGTGTCAACAATTCATCCTGATGGCAGAGTAGTTGGAGGGTTGCCAGAAGAGTTTGCCGGCGTATACGACTCTGTAATGGGGGTGATTCCAGATGCTGCCTGACGGCGTGCTTTATGGCATGACACTTGCATCTGGAATATTGCTCCTGCGCGAGTGCAGCAGGGTGATGCGCTTCCGGTCTGCCTGGCGAATGAGTGGCATCGGTCTTGACGACCCGGCGACCAGGTTGGGAACTGTTGCTGCAATTGCAATTGAGTTTCCGGCGCTGCAGCAGACCGCGGAGTTCAGTAATTCGCGAATCTGTATTGGTGTTATTCGCACAGATCGTGAGCCAATCGAATTGGGGAAGGTGTTGGCATCCTCAATCAGGCGCGGAGAGCATGCATACCGAATTGAGCACGACACGTTTGCCGTAGCGCTCGTAGTTGACGACTACATTTCCGCGGCTCGGGCGCTTGCCAGGCTTGGAAGTGCCTTGAACGAGAAGTTGGGCTCAGCCGAGATTCGAATCGGTGGGGCCATTTCACCAGACGATGGTTTTGACTTTCTGTCCCTCGCCGCTGCTGCATCTGAAAGATTTGCTCCGCTTCAGCGGTGGGTTACGATTTCTAAAGCCGGCTCAGATGCAGTACAACAGGCCGCCGCCTAATCACTCGTTGGTGTTCAGACCGGATGAAACGGAAGAGCAACTCGATACGCTGCGTACTTCAAATGACCAATCAGTCTGCTGCCGTGGGCGATGACAAATGCTGCAAAGATGAAGGGCAGCACTGGCACGGCGCCTGGTGCGAGCCATGCAAAGCTGAAAGAGATTATTACGGCAACGATTGAGCGGTAGATCGGCAGGTCGTACTCCCTGGCTACCCCAAACATCAGAGCGATGAAGAGTATGTCTATCGTGCCGAGCATCCATGTTCCGTCGATCGTGGGTAGCCTCAGAACAAGAACATCAATGATGTGAACGGTGCTGGGAGCTGCAACGGTTTGTGCAGGAGCGGCATGGGCTGATTCCAGAAAACCTTTTGTTGCTCCGAAATAAACGCTATAGGCGTCACTAAGCGAAGCCCCAAGTGCCAAAGGAGCAAGCCAGGCCAGGCGCAGAACGTGACGTGCCAGGGCAAATCCGACCACGATTGCCGCCGTTGCCTGAAAAGCCGTGCCTGCGACCTCGAAACCGTTGGTTAGAAGCAGCCAAGTTACTACGGCCGAGCCTGCTGCAATACCAACAAGTATTGTTGATGATGCCCTGGAGACCACTGAGCTCTCTGCGACGAGCCACGTCATAGCGGCAAATATTCCTACAGGAAGCAC
>CAYTTD010000242.1:0-3919 GCA_964440595.1 uncultured Gaiellales bacterium | reverse complement strand
CTATCGGTGTTGTAGGCGTCATTACTCCATGGAACTTCCCCATTGCCATTCCATCCTGGAAAATTGCTCCAGCAATCGTTGCTGGCAACACGGTTGTTTTCAAGCCAGCTCATGACACGCCGACGCTGGCGCTGCGCCTTGTCGAGATACTTACTGAGGCAGGGCTTCCTGGCGGCGTTGTCAACGTCGTGTTTGGTCATGGCAAAACCGCAGGCGAGGCCGTTGTCGATCACCCTGACGTCGATGTGATTTCGTTCACCGGGTCAAGTGCCACCGGTAAGTTGATCTCGCAAAATGCTGCGCCTCACCTGAAGAGGGTGTCGCTTGAGCTTGGCGGCAAGAACGTAATCATCGTCAATGACGACGCTGATGTTGACCTCGCAATTGAGGGCATAGTCTGGAGTGCGTTCGGCACAAGCGGGCAACGCTGCACAGCTGCCAGCCGCGTGATTGCTCATGAGAAGGTGTACGACGAGGTAGTCGAGCGAGTAACTGCTGCTGCGCAGAAGCTGCGCCTAGGCAATGGCCTTGACGACTCAACGGATGTTGGCCCCGTAATCAACGAGACGCAGCTCGAGAAGATCATCTCCTATCGCGAGATCGGCGAGAAGGATGGTGCGAAGCTGATGTGTGGTGGAGAGCGCGCAACAGAAGGTGCGCTCGCCAACGGGTACTTCTACAAGCCAACAGTGTGGGCTGACGTGAGTCCGACTGCCCGTATTGCGCAGGAAGAGATCTTTGGCCCGGTAACGGCGATCATCAAGGCTTCGAGCTACGAGAATGCCGTCGAGATCGCAAATGGTGTGGAGTATGGTCTGTCGAGTTCGATCTACACTGCCAGCGTCAATCGAGCGTTTGCGGCAATGCGTGACCTTTATACGGGAATTACCTACATCAATGCCGGTACGATCGGTGCAGAGATCCAGCTACCTTTTGGAGGCACCCGCAACACCGGCAACGGTCACCGCGAGGCCGGGCAGGCTGCGCTCGATACCTTTACCGAGTGGAAGGCTCTGTACATCGATTACTCAGGCAAGCTGCAGAAGGCTCAGATCGACGATCTCAGCTTCAACTAGGCAGAGGAGAAACAACGCACATGAGGGTAAGCGAACTTGCCAGTGATCTGAACGCGCTTCGTGCTGCGTTGGCCGATGAGATGACATCCATCAACAGGTATGAACCTCTTGTTGATTCGTTGGCGCACGAAGAGGCGCGCAAGGTGTTTGAAGGCATCGTCGACGATAGAAAGCGGCACGTCGCACTGCTTCTCAAGACGATTGAATACCTTGACCCGCGGCAGGCAGATGCAAATCGGGAGTCAAGGTAGTGGCATTGATACCTCAAAGCTCACCTGTTCAACACGTCATTGAGAAGCTTGCTGACGGTATAGGGTGGCCAAGGAGCCGACCGCCGCGGGTTGTCGTTGGAGACAGGTGGAGCATCGTCGATCGAGTTGCTCTTGCTGCAAGCGAATCTGACATTGAAGCGCTTGCTCCTGGCCAGGGCACGCTTGTAGTGCTATGCACTCCTCCTTCATCTCAGCTGGTGCGAAGTGGTCGGCGCCATACTGATCCGATTCTCGAGCAAGGTGATTTTGCCTCCTGGGTACGTGAACGGCACGTGGTTGTCGATGCATCTGAGTGCCTGGCTGGTGGCAATGGCGGATTTGATTCTCTCTTTGCCGAGGCCCTGGGGTACACAGGTGGAACGGTTGCGGTGCCGGTTGATTCTGACATGCAGAAGTTAGTTGGCTTTGTTCCTCCAGAAAACCTGATTGAAGTTCGTCGCGCAGTATTCGAAGCAGGTGCAGGAAGCATCGGCGCGTACAGCGAGTGCTCATGGAGCGTACCCGGTATTGGAACATTCAAAGGCAATGAAGGCGCAGATCCTGCGGTTGGCGAAGTCGGAGTATTCGAGGTAGTAGACGAGCTTCGATTTGAAACGGTATTTCCATCGTGGAGACGCAATGAAGTCTGTTCCGCGTACTTGAATGCGCATCCATATGAGGAGCCAGCCTATGACGTGCTTGCTCTTGCCAACCCCGCAAAGACCGGGATGGGGCGTATCTATCAGAGCAGTGTGGACCACTCCTTGCTTGAGTCACGGCTGGCGGGTCGATTCGGTGCTCCGGTGATCCGCGGAGGCGAAAGCCAAGGTCATAGCGAAGGATTTGGTGGTGCTGAAACGGTAGTTACCTCCACCTCAGTTGGGCCACTGATGCCGTCTATCGTGAACGGCAGCACTTCACGCGCGCCGCAATACGTTGTCTGCTGCTCGGCAAGAGGCAGCGAAGAAGTTCTCTTGGCACAAAAGGGCGCTACCGTGTATAGGGTTGAACGCCTCCGGGTTGGGTCCGTGTTGCTTGACGGCATGGCAAACGTTGTAGAGCGAGCTACTGGCCTCCCAGGAGACATACGAACTGAAATTTCATTCCCAACGGGCGGAATCACCGCAGATGGAGCGTGAATAATGACGGCTACGTCGCAGCAAACCTACACGCTGAACTTCGATGGTGGATCGCGTGGGAATCCAGGCCCTGCTGCCTGTGGCTGGGTAATCCGTGATTCGGAAGGCGAGCTTGTCTCCAAAGCCGGCGAGCCTCTTGGTGACACTACGAACAATGTCGCTGAGTACACTGGGCTGCTGCATGGACTTGAAGAGGCAGTAAGGCTGGGCGTGAGCTCGCTTGAAATCAGGGGTGATTCCGAGCTTATCGTCAAGCAGGTTAAGGGTGAGTACAAGGTCAAGAACGCTGGCCTGAAGCCACTTTTTCAACAGGTTTGTGATCTGATGAGTCAGATTGCCGAGGTTAGCATCAGCCACGTATACCGATCAGACAACAGCGAGGCAGATGCCCTGGTAAATGAGGCGTTGGACGCCCTCTACCAGTAGCGCACCCTGTAGTCGGGCGACCGCCAGGCGTCTTTTGCCCGCAAAGGGATCAAAACTCGAACAACAACACAATAGTGGCACCTGCTGCATGAGCAGGTTATAATGATTCGACCAATGCGGGTGTAGCTCAGTTGGCTAGAGCGTCTGCTTGCCATGCAGAAGGTCGAGAGTTCGAGTCTCTTCACCCGCTTCTCAAAGAGCCGCAATTCTTGCGGCTCTTTTTCGTAGCGATTGATAAGCATACGCTTATCAACGTGTTCTTTTTGATTCTGTGTAACTGCGCAGGCGCGTTCCACCAAATCAAAAAGCACACCGTGAAGAGACTCAGTCAACTCCCGCCACTCGGTCATTCAAGCAAGCTTGATGACCCTCGTTTTGGTCGTTGTGCGAGTCTCTTCACCCGCTTTCATGAAAACCGCCTTTCTGGCGGTTTTCATTCATTCGGAGGCAGACTTGGTGTCTGCCTATCGGCTGCGCCGATCTGAAGAGACTCAGCCAGCTCGCTCGCTCGGAAATCCTCAAGCCTGTGGCTTGGATATTTCCCTCGCTCTGCTCGCCGGTCGAGTCTCTTCACCCGCTTCTCAAAGAGCCGCCGTTGCTCAGGTGGTAACCATGAAACATCATTCTGGGGTTGAGTCGATACCCTGACATCGGGATTGCCGATGGAATTAGGCGGTCGTAGATAATTTTTTCAGGGGTTGGGGAGCAGGAATGGGAGTAATTGCGGGAGGAATGGTTGGTGACGCTGTCGCTCGCATGCGCGGCGTAACCTCGAATGACCTGTTTCAAATCGTCACAAATCACGGATCCAAATCACTGCAGACCAGGCTGATTGAGTCGGCGCAGGAGATTGACGACGCAGTTGGTGTCGCGAGGACCAGAGTCGCTGACGCTGAAAGTGAAATTGAACAACTGAGGCGCCGCATTCAAGAGCTTGAAGGATCAACAGACGCACTCGATGGGGTAGGGCTGCTGGCTGGCGGCGATGACGCAATAGCGGCCTTGAGCGAGCAGAACAATCATTGGC
>CAYTTD010000241.1:0-3921 GCA_964440595.1 uncultured Gaiellales bacterium | reverse complement strand
GCAGAAAACAGGGCACAGCTCACCGCTACCAGCGCGGCGAGGAGTAACCGTCCAGGCGAGCGCATCAAAGGTTCGTTGTCATCGCGCGCATGTTAAGCGCTTCATCCAGCGTCTTTTCATCAACACCAAGCTCGCGTGCAACCTCGCGTAGGGTGCGACCTGTTTCATGAGCCGTCTTCACGATCTCAGACGCCTTGTCATAGCCGATATAAGGGTTCAACGCTGTTGCAACTGAGAGGCTCGACTCTGCGTATGTCTCACACTGGTCCTTGTTGACTACGATTCCGTCAACACATCGCTCTGCGAACAATGTTGTTGAAGTCGACATCAGGTTGATGGACTGAAGCAGGTTGCGAGCTATAAGCGGGATACCAACATTCAGTTCAAACTGCCCTTGTGTGCCACCAAGAGTTATCGCCATGTCATTGCCAATAACCTGCGCCGATACCTGGCAGATAACCTCGACCATCACCGGGTTAACCTTACCCGGCATGATCGATGAGCCCTTCTGAAGGCTCGGAAGCTCAATTTCACCAAGACCCGCACGCGGACCCGACCCCATCAACCTGATGTCGGTTGCGATCTTGGTCAAAGATACTGCGATCACCTTGAGTGCACCTGAGAGCTCCACGAGAGCATCACGCGATGCCTGAGCCTCAAATCGATCAAGCGGCAGCTCTGCCTCGATGCCTTCACGCTGCTTGAGGCCAGCGAGAACCTTTGCAGCAAACTCCGGATGCGTGTTCAGGCCAGTGCCGGTTGCGGTGCCACCAAGCGGCACCTGCGCAACGTGCTGAAGGGTCGCGGCAACGCGCTCGCGCCCGAGCCTTATCTGGGCCGCATACCCGGCGAACTCCTGGCCAAGGGTTACGGGCACGGCGTCCATCAGGTGCGTGCGACCAGATTTCACTACATCCTTGAACTCGGCAGCCTTGCTGCTGAGTGATGCCTCAAGTTTCGTAAGCGCCGGGAGTAGATTCGAGTTCACGCTATCAAGCGCAGCAAGGTGAACCGCTGTTGGAAAGGTGTCGTTGGATGACTGTCCCATGTTGACGTCATCATTCGGGTGAACTCCCTCACCTGCAAGTGCAGCAAGCACCTCGTTGACATTCATGTTTGTTGACGTGCCTGATCCTGTCTGAAACACATCGATGGGAAATTGGTCGTCGTAAGCGCCTGAAGCAACTTCGCTTGCGGCGCCCGCAATCTTCTGTGCCTTCTCGCCGTCCAGCAGGCCAAGTGCAGCATTTGCGAGGGCCGCCTCGCCTTTGACCTTCGCAAGCCAGTGAACCACGCTGAGCGGAACTCGCTCTCCTGAAACGGGAAAGTTAGCTACTGCCTTGTCTGTTTCTGCTCCCCAGATCTTCTGCATGGTGCTCATTTTGCTCCTCGGTAATTCGGGTTTATTTGGGCTCGTGTCGAGGTCGCCGCCTGTGATGGCCTGTCGTGGCGCTGCATGGCGCGACAAATCTGGATACTATCGGGATTCATGGCAGCTAGGGGCTGCACGTCGGGGCGAAAACGGCCACGAGTGCGAATACTCAGGGGAAAACAACGCTGGGCGGGCAGACAAACAGGTGTTGATGACAAAGATTCAAAGCCATAAACACTGCTCTGCGCATGTAAGCGCGCTGCCGATGAACGCGGCGGGTCACCGCGCGGCACGAACCACAAGCAGGCGCAGCAAACGAGCCCAGAAACCAGTCGTTGTGTATGCGAATGAACGGTCTGCTGGGCGTAGCGCAGCCAAGGGGGCAAGGCGAGGGCACAGGACGCTGGCGCAGGCGCTTGGCATTAAGGTTGTACCAGTAATCAGAAACGGGAAGAGCGTTACCGAGCGCGAGCTGAAAGCAGCCATGGCGGCGATCCGCAAGCTGCCGCCCGAGGACATCGCCCTTATCGCTCGCAACAACATCACCGTTTACCTGGAACCGACTTCGGGCCTTGAGGGTGGACTACTTGGCGCCACCGAGATTGTGCAAGACAACGCGTCGTCTCCATGGCGCCCGACAAAGATTCGCATTGCCGCACAGGCAGGCCTCACCGGCCCTCAAGCGATTGGTGAGATCGTGCAGCATGAGATTGGCCACGCCGTTGCCGTGCTTCGCACTCAGGATCGTTCCGAGGATGCTGCGATCGCCTACGCGCGACGTTTCTAACGGGCCGCGTACGCGCACTACTTTTGATGAGCCGCCTACGCGCGCCGCTAATTACGGGCCTGATTTGCTCGCGTCATGGATTCTTGTCGCCTGGCGACAACTTTCAATAACACAGACTTGAATCATTTTCTGAACCGGCGCCGGCGGATCACGTTTTCGCAGTCCGATGCGACCTTGTCACGCTTGTCAGCTATGACGGTGTCTTTACCCTTGCCGCACTTGACGCGGTCAGGCTTTGCTTCTTTCCGGAATCTTCGTCGATCTGCGGTCGTCGCATCAGGAGCAATCGCGGCTCTCAGCAGCTCGATGTAAGCTGGCGCGCCCGCGCCTCCCACCTCAACATCATCCAGCGTGTTGATCAGATCATTGCCCTTGGCGCCCGAGATGTCGTCGATGCCATCACCGCCCTGAAGGAAGTCGTCGCCGCCACCACCATCAAGATCGTCGTTGCCGGTACCGCCGCGCACGCGATCTCGACCAGTTCCGCCATTGGCTGTATCTCTTCCGCCGCCACCAAGAATCAGGTCGCTGCCGGTACCACCGCTGGCGTTGTCACCATCAGCGCCTCCCCGGATCTCATCGTCGCCGCCGCCACCATCGAGTGCGTCAACTCCAGTGCCACCCCACAGACGATCGTCGCCGTCATTGCCATCAAGCTCGTCCTTGCCAGTGCCACCGTAGACGGAGTCTGCGCCTTCACCACCGCTAATCGTGTCGTTGCCCTCGTCACCATAGAGCGAGTCGTTACCGGTGCCACCACTTGCGGTGTCATCACCCTCGCCGCCGTAGATGGTGTCTGCGCCTTCGCCGCCATCAACGACGTCGTCACCGGCACCTGCGTCAACCTGGTCGTCGCCGGCACCTGCATCGATATTGTCGGCGCCTGCGCCCGAATCTATGACATCGCCGCTCTCGCCTCCGGTGATTGCATCACCGCTGGTCGTGCCCTGGATGGTGACTTCCTCGGTCAAGCTGCTCGCGGCCGGAACAGATATTGGCGCGCTCAATGCGCTAACGATTCCACCGGGCCCGGTCGCAGTTATCTGGCAGCGCACCGAGGCGCCTGCGTCATCAGGGTGCACCGTGTAATCTGGCGCATTTGCCCCTGCAATTGGTGTTTCATTGCGCAACCAACTTGTGCTGAACGCGGGAGCAGTGCCGCCCCAGATTCCGGGATTGCAGTCAAGGATTGAGCCCGGTGCGAAGCTATTGTTGCGACTGGTAATGAACGGCTGAGCCGAGTTTTGCGGCTCTCTTGCGGGCACAAAGATTGGCGCACTCAATGCGCTGCTTGCTCCGCCATTGTTGGCTGCTGTGACGGCGCACGATATGTTCATTGCTCCGTCGTTGTCAGCAGGGATGTAACTTTCCCCGTTCGCGCCGTCAATATTTGTGTTGTCGCGCCTCCACTGAAATGAAATTGTCGAAGGAGGAAATGCCGCGTTTTTCCAGCCACCTGCCGTGCAGGTCAGCGGCTGGCCCACAGTTGGGGTTCCATTGATTGTTGGCGGAGCGGTGTTGATAGGTGCGTCAAGTGCTGATGAGCCTTCGTTGAACCTGGCAACAAAAACCCCGCCTAGTGCACCGCCACCGCGGGTTCCGGTTATCACGGCGCGGCCGGCGCCATCCATATCTATGGCGTTCGAGTGATCGCCAGGCATTCCCAGGTCGAGAACCTCCAAGCCATCTCCTGAAAATGTTGAATCCACCGCGCCCGATGGCATAAAGGCCGCGACCATGGTGTCATAAACCCCATTTTCTG
>CAYTTD010000240.1:0-3926 GCA_964440595.1 uncultured Gaiellales bacterium | reverse complement strand
CGACGCTGGCGCGAACAACGGTTGTTGCCTCATCGACCGGGAGCAAGGTCAACTTTTCCGCGCCGCCGAGTGTGTACGTCACGGCGCTGACGGCTGATCTCGATGACCCGTGGCGGCGGCAGCCGGTTGGCGTCCCTATCCCAATTCTCGATAACATCACTGGTGTCGCGCAGCCACCTACAGGCAATCCGTATCGTTATATCAAGCTCACAGCGTCTGACTCCTACAACACCGGAGTTCTGACCAGTGAAAGCGTGTCTGGTTCAGCGCCGCTGGTGGTCGCAACTGCTGTTATCAGTTTGAGCGGAAGCCCGATTAACGGGCAGACCGTTAATCTCATCAACACAGAGGGGCGGTTCTTGCGAGGGTCAACCAGTGCTGGGACTGCGCAGAATGACGCTCTACAAGATCACCTCCATAGTATCTATCAAGCTGGCGTTGGTGGCACTGGTTTTGACCGTGCAAACGGCTTTAACAATATGGCGATCGCGTTCAATACGAATACTGCGAGCGGGCCATCTTACACATCGCTTGTTGGTAGTAGTACAGTGCGAACGGCGACAGAAACCCGTGGCAAGAACATCGGTGTCACTTATTTCATGAGGATCAAGTGATGCGATATTTCGCCACCGAAAACGGCGTGACGACTGCGGACAAATCGGCGGATCAAGCGTGGATCGAGATTTCTGAGGAGGAATATCTCAGCGGGGTCGAAGCTCTTTCGTCGGGCCGTGAGGTTGTCATTGATGGAGGCGGCTTCACCGTTCGTGACAAGCAACCGTCTCCCGATTACGAATGGCAGAATGGTCAGTGGGTTTACATTCCTCCGCCTGTTGAACCCCAACCTGATCCCATTATCGTCGTCTTGCCGTACCAGGCGCGCGTCGCGCTTCTCAACGCAAACCTGCTCGATACCATCGAGACCGCCATCAACACCAAGGGCGGCGCGCTCAAAATCAAGTGGGAGTATGCAACCGAGTTTCGCAGCGACGACGTTGATCTGCTCGAACTCGCAACAGAACTCGGTATCGCGGATCAAATCCCCGCACTGTTTCAGGCTGCACAGCAGGTAACGTAAGATGCTCGGCTTTGACGCAATCGGCGTTCTGCCTCTTGGCAGTGGGCCGCGGCAATCCAGTGTCACAGTCGCTGTCACAGTCGCTGCCACATCTTGTAATTCGAACGTACTTGGTGTCGGTCGGTCTAACGCCGCAGCGACAGGTGTAGCCAACTCGACCGCTAGTACTTCTGGTGCTGGCCAACTTCTTGTTTTGGCTATTGCTTCCGCTACCGGCCACGCGTCAGCTAATTTTGTTGGTACCGACGTTCATCCGGCAACTGGCATCACTACCGGCTCGTCAAATGTAGCTGGGACTGGTGGGTCGATTTATGCAGCCGCCGCTGCCACATCTTGTAATTCGAACGTACTTGGTGTCGGTCGATCTAACGCCGCAGGGATCGGTACGTCTGCAAACATTACATATGTTGTAGGTGTCGGTCGATCTAATAGTGCGGCATTCGGTAGCGCGTTCGGTTTCGCGACAATTCTAGGCGTCGGCAATCCGATCTCGACTGCCGCCGCCAACGTTTTCAATAGTGCTGATGTATCTGGTGTCGGCGCTCCAATATTCCGCGGGGTTGGAAATTCGGAAGCAGCGTCAAGCGCCGACGGATATACGATCACGATCTATGATAATCCAGAGCATATTTGTGTTCCGGCAGAGTACCGTTGTTTAGTTCCACCGTATGAATATCGCACCATAACACCCGTGCGTAACTCAATCCGTGTACCTGTTGAACCACGCGCGCTTTCCATCGCGCATCACAACAGGTCGATGCTGGCTATACCGGTTGAATCGTATCTGGAAGTCGAGCGCGAGGAGCGCGGGATTGTGGCGCCGCCACGACGGAGGGTTTGCTGATGGCGCTGAGTAAGTTTATTCAGTTGGTTGGAGAGAAAAAACGGTACAAGATCGATTATTCCGATTGGCTCGATACAGGCGAGCACATTTCGACGGTGACGTTCTCTGCCAGCCCCACCACGACGCCCGCGCTCGTAGGCGATACCCTGATTATTAATCCAGGTAATACAAGCGCAACTTTCATGGTTTCGGGCGGTACGTCGGACAACACCTACAAGCTGTTGATCACGATGACGACGACGGGGGGGCAGATCAAGGAAGACGTCGTGTTGTTCACCGTACGAGAGCCTAGTTAATTTTTGCCGTCCTTCATCGCCGCATGAGACTCAGGCGATACCGTAGCGCTGCTATCCAGCGTGTTGGATCCAGGCCGAATTCAGGGCTCGCATGACTCTTTCGATCAAACACAAGTTTGTTTCGGCAAAAACAGATGGCACCGACGCAACGCTTATTCGTCCGTCGAACTGGAATGATGCACACGACATCTCGCTTTCGACAAATTCGCTGATTGGGCGCGCCACCGCCGGCGCCGGACCGGCGGAAGAGATTACGTGCACTGCTCTCGCTCGCGCGATCCTGGCGAGCGCAGACGCTGGTGCTGTCCTTGTAGCTCTTGGCATAGGTGCGTTTTCGACAGGTGACGTCAAACTTACGCTCAAGACCAGTGCCGACCCTGGCTGGATCATGATGAATGACCAGACCATTGGCAACGTTTCATCCGCTGCAGCGTTCGCGAGCGCGGGCGCACAGGCGCTTTACGAGCTGATCTGGACCAATGTCTCCGATACCTATGCGCCGGTCACTGGAGGCCGTGGCGGCACGGCATCGAGCGATTTTGGCGCAGGTAAGCCGATGCGGCTTACGAAAGTGTTGGGCCGTGCTCTAGCTGCAGCGGGGAGCGGATCGGGACTGTCTAGTCGAGTGCTTGGCGCAACCGTTGGCGAAGAGGCTAACGTACTCACCACAGCCAACCTGATCGAGCACGATCACACGGTGTTCCTGAACGATCCGGGGCATAGCCATACCACAAACGCTGCTGTTCCAGGAGGAGTCGGGGCTAACAGTCCGGGTGGTATTTCGCCTTCAAGTTCTGGCGCAACTATTTACGCCGCCACTACAGGCATCACGATCTGGAGCAACGGCGCTGGCGTCGGCACGCAGAACAAGGTCGGCAAGACCGGATCGGCTAACCCGACGCCGATGAACAACATGCAGCCGACGGCTTTCCTCAACGTCATGATCAAGTTGTGAGGACAGGTTGAAGCTGATCGATGATTTTCCCAACGAGCTCAAGCGTCTCTGGAGTCTGCGTGTCGCTTACTTCTGGACTGCGGTCGGGACGATTGCGGCTTTGTGGACCGGTCTTGCCGGCACCATCCCGACCTGGCTGTTCTTCGGGGGCGGGTTCGTTGTGATCTTTTCTTTCAGTATCGCTCGGATTTTGAAGCAGCCAGGAACGGACCAATGACGGCTGCGCGTCCCGCGATCAACAAAAAGGCTGTAGGGCTATCTGCTGCCGGCGCGGCGTTGGCGGCGGTACTGGTATCGCACTGGGAAGGTATGAATCTCGTCGCCAAACACCTGCCGTTCGATCCCCCCGGAGTGATCACGGTCTGCGGCGGCATCACGAACTACGACTGGCCGTGGCTCAAGGTCGGTATGAAGTTCTCTGAGGCCGAGTGCCGGGAAGCGCTCGCCGATGCTGCGCAGCGTTATGCCGCCGAAGTGGTGAAGTGTGTCCCGTCGCTGCCGACTATGCCGCCGCATCGACAGGCAGCTATTGCGTCGTTCGCTGTTAACTTGGGGCCGGGCCGTATTTGCAATACGTCGATCGGGCGCGACCTCAACGCCGGTCGGATTGTGGCGGCGTGCAACGCCATGACGAAGTATGTTTACGCGAACGGCAAATTTTTGCAGGGACTTTTGATACTTCGCACGGACGCCATGTGGGGCGAGCGCCATTGGTGTGTGAGGGAGGATTGACGCATGTCGGTCTTCTGGCAC
>CAYTTD010000239.1:0-3935 GCA_964440595.1 uncultured Gaiellales bacterium | reverse complement strand
GGTTGACTACAGATGCGATGTACTCAACGCGCATAAGCTCGGCCTCAATCTGCTTCTGCTGCTCAGGCGTGGTTGCCTGCTGCTGCATTGCAGAGACCTGGTTTGCGAGTTGTTCCAGAGCGGCCTGCTTCTGCTCGTCTGGCAGCTTGCTCATCTCTTCGGCCTGCTTCTTGATCTCGTCAGGCACCTTGATTGGATCACCTTCGCCCGGTGCTGAGCCCTCGCCCTCCATCATTGGAGGAGGATTCTTCATTCCGTAGATGAACAGTGCCGGGAAGCCCGCAGCCATTCCGACGCTTGTCAGCGAGCTGAATGCCTTTGAATCCATTGCCTTCTGAAGTGCGGATGCCGGGTGTCCAGCTGCCTGTATGGCCTCTTCCAGTGCGCCTGGCCTGATCGATGACCAGAACCTGCCGAGGCCTGAAGCTGCAAAACCTTCTGGAGCCAGCTGAAGCTGCCTTGTAGCCTCACCAAGCACGCTCTTGCGAAGCATTGCCATCGGGTCGCCGATCTGGGCGCCACCAGCAGCTGCCGCATCCGCAACCATTGCTTTCATCTGGTTGACCTTGCCAACTGGCAACAGGTCTACGCCAGCTGATGCCATGAATGCAGGAACAGGCTTGCCGTGAAGCCGTGGGTCGATCTCAAGAACGGGCATGCCATTCTTGTGCGACCACGAGATCATCTGCCGATTGCGATGCAGAATCGTGCCCTTCGCAGTGCTCCATGTGCCCATTGGCGTAATCTTGACGCCACCATTGGAGTGAACGAGGATTTCGCCGGCTTTCCACTTGTCGAACACGCTCTGGGCGAGCATTCGCTCTTCGCCCTGAAGCGACGAAAGGCCCTTGAGGAAGTCATTGTTCATCCGAGCCATGCCCGTAATAGCTACGTTTTCACGGGTGTGTGGAACGTAAGCCTTGAACTTCTGCCAGCCTGTGAGTGCAGCCCCCTCGGCCCCTTGCAGCAGCCCCTCAGCCTTCAATACCTGGTTGAAACCACCGGTCTTGGCCATCTGCAAGCCCTGGTGTGCCATGAGGCCACCCTTGATGGCATTGCCAAGCGTCACTGTGCCGGCCACAGCCATACCGAAGTCCATCCATCCCCACACACCGTGGTTCCAGAAGTCATAGTGGATCTTCTCACCGCTGATTGGATCCTTGCCACCATTCAAGGCGCCGAGACCCCAACGAATTGCACCCCAGCCCGGAATCGTCCAGGGCAGCATGTTCTTCAGGAACATGTCGCCAAACTGCTTTGTGGTGGCGGCAAATGGGTTACCGATCATCGATGCCTGATCGGCGATCTGCTTAAGCTGCGCATCTGGCAGCTGCCCTGCGATGTAAAGATTTGCGATCTGGGCAAGGCTCATGCCAATCTTAGGCAGATCCTTCTCATACTTCTGAAGCTTCTCGAACTCCTCAGGCTTGAGCTTCTTGAACTGCTCATAAACTACCTGGGACTGTGCGTTGTTCTCGTCGATCATCGCCTGCAGACCGGCGGCGTCTTTACCCATGCCACCCGTGAAGGTCATCTGCATGATTACGTCGCTGGGGATGCCAGCTTCGAGGAACTTCTTGCGCCACTCCTCATTCCAGGCTGCTGGGCCACTGCCACTTGGCATAACGCCAGATGCGGCTGGGCTTGACACATTACCTGTGGGCGCACTTGTTGGCATACCCGACGGTAATGATGCCGATGAAATTCCCCCTGATGACATTATGGCCTGGCCCCCCTCAAAGCTCAGACGAGATTTACAACCCTCTCAGCCTTCTATCGGGGTGCCATCCAACCCGTGTTTCACGATTCCGGAAGAATTCTGCAATGATGGCCTTTCTGGCCTCTTTTGAGCATTCGAGCCCACACAACGAATCTCATCTGAATCGGCTGGTAAATCGCCTGCCTGACCGGGAAGCTCCGTCAGCGGCAGAAGCGGCAGCCACACGTCCAAGGCATAGCGCCTGAGCCAAACCACTGAAATATCCGCCGCCGGCAACGCCGCCTGCATCGACTCCTGCAGCGTATAGGCCACCACTACGTGATAGTCGACCTGCAGACAGTCGCGCATCGCGCGTTATCTCAAGCCCTCCTATGGTGTGCGTTATGCCGACCTCTATCTCAACTGCGCAGACGGCCCTCTTAACGAAGTCTTTGGCAGTGCCGCGCAGCGTTAGGCCCATCGAATCGAAAGCTGCCAAAAGTTCGCCCTCAGACCCCTCAATGATGTTTCCACCATCATTCAACACATGTCTGATAGCAGACAAAATCGTTCCATAACGGTTCTCGTGTTTTAAAGACTCACGATTCACCAACAGCCAACCTCTGCCAGTGCGCCTGGCCAGCTGCCAAAGCCGCCTCGAATCACTCCAGTCGTGTTTTTCTCGCGGAACAAGGTGCCCATCCGCGTCAAGTATCACCGCGTGCTCGCCATATGGCTGTGAGAACGCATTCATTGTTACGCTCCGAACGCCTCTCCAGTCCAGGCGGGAAGACAATCCGCGAGGCATCAATCTGACGTAGCACTCTCCAGTCAGATCTGTTGTTGCGGCTCCCAGGCGTTCAGCTACCATCGCGCTGCTGCCGTCATTGTTCCCACAATTGCGCTCGACCCAGCTGCGTTCCACGCCGTATGGAACGCCAGCTTCGTCTGAAATGCGCGTGAAGTTGGAGCCATAGCCGCCTCCTGCAAATACGATTGCATCAACTTCGATTCCTCCGCGAGGTACCATTTCACTTCCACCTGCACGCGGAGTTGCGATCTCGAGCTCGTAGCGCGATCGCGTCCCCTCAACTTTTTTGGCCCCCACAACCTTTCGATTCAGCTGGAGGCATCCCATCGGCAATCGCCGCTCAAGGGCCTCAAATGCCTGGGCTGGTTCAATGCGAATCCCTTCAGTAAGACGATTGCCCGTGCCATTTGCAACGTGCCGCACACCGTTACGTTCAAGCCACACCAGATCAGACGGCAGATTCGCGTGGATTCTTTTGTAGATGTCTTCACGCCCCCTGGGAGCTGCCCAGCGCCAGGTCTTGACGTCTGTGTACCGCCAGATCCACCCGGCAGACAGCATGCTGGTCCCTCCAGGTGCGTGGGATGACTCCAAAAGCACTACGTCGAAGCCACGTGAGCTGAGATCGACCGCACACACCATACCGGCAAGGCCGCTGCCAATCACTGCAATGGTGTTCGTGGATTCACTCTCGGTCACGATATCTCAGACACTACGCGGGGTAAACGACGCAAGTAATCCGCCATCATCATCGTATGCCGGAAAAAAGTCACCAGTAACCTGTTTCACTGTACCCGACGCAACACGCATCGTCATCGGTTTGTCGAGCACACGAACTCCCCACTCGATAGCCGTTTCATGAGGCAGTTCGCCTTCAGAACCAGGCACCCGCAGCTCAAGCGCCTCCGCGAGGTCGACACCTAGCAGTTCGTCCTCCGAGAACCCGGCGAGTGTCTGCGCACCTTTACCAAAAGCAATGATTCTTCCCTGTTGATCGCATACAAACAGACCAGCGACTGGGGAAGGGAAGAAGTCCTCCATCAGCTCAAAAAGGAATCCAAATCCACACTGTTCACACGAGTGCGGGCGGTCGCTGAAACCAGCAGTACGCGATGAGGTACTGCCTCGCCAAGCACATCCTGGACAAATAAAGTAAGGCACGACCGGCAAGGGTATCAGGCTGCGGGTTCCAGTTCATCCGAATCCGGAGGATTTCTTACCTCATCATCCTTAATTTGATCAATCCGAGCGTGCTGCCCAGAAGATTGGCTTACGGCCGTACCGGCAAAATCGGCATTTCGTTGACGAACCATCAAATCTCCAAGACCTAACTTTTCGTACTCATCAACTGTGTCGCGGGCCAGTCTTTCAAGAGTAAACCTTTCTGCTACATGAGATCGATTGAGCTCACCGAATCTCGCCCAC
>CAYTTD010000238.1:0-3939 GCA_964440595.1 uncultured Gaiellales bacterium | reverse complement strand
CCTGCGCGTTGCGCGCTCGGAATATTAGTCTGTCGTGATCAACCATTTTCTATTGATGATGCAGACCAAATAGATGGTTGAAACGTGGACGGGTGTGTGGTGGTGTGAGTAAAGAAAGACTCTTATTCGCAGGACGCGAATATTCAGCGTAAAATGTGCGCGTCGGATGGACGCTCACATAAGCGTGTCTTTCGGAGCCACACCACCACACACCCTACGATGGATTCACATAATCCAGTGGTCAGAACCTCGGCAGCGAGCTGGACGCACCAGCCTCAATTCTTGGTCGCATAATCTCTCGTAGACGGGTGAGCGCGATGTCGGATTCTCCATCGCTTACAACTCCGCGCAACTCATCAAGCTCTTCGAGAAGTCTGTCAGCGTCAAGAATTTGAGCAGACCCCGACCGGAAAATCTTGCGGTGCGATGTGGGCTCCGGTTGCTCATCACCAGCGAAAAGTTCCTCGTGAAGCTTCTCGCCACCACGGTTTCCTACGACTTCAATCATGATGTCGATGTCAGGCTTCAGACCAGAAAGCTCGATCATGTTTCTGGCAAGGTCGATGATGCGAACCGGCTTGCCCATGTCCAGCACGAAGACTTCGCCGCCATTTCCCATGGCGCCAGCCTGAATGATCAGCTGAACCGCTTCAGGGATGGTCATGAAGAAGCGGGTCATGCGCTCATCGGTGACTCGCACTGGGCCGCCGCGCTCAATCTGCCGCTTGAATATAGGAACGACGCTGCCGCTAGACCCCAGAACATTGCCGAACCGCACAGCCATGAATCGTGTGTGGAAGCTGCGCTCGGCGAACCCCTGAACGATCCACTCCGCAAGTGCCTTGGACTGCCCCATGACCGTCTTTGGCTCAACAGCCTTGTCGGTAGAAACAAGAACGAACTTCTCAACGCCGGTGCGCTCTGCAACCTCGCAGACGGTCAAGGTGCCGAAGGAGTTGTTTCGCACGGCCTCGACAGGATTCATCTCCATCATCGGCACGTGCTTGTAGGCGGCAGCGTGGAATACGACCTTGGGACGATAAGTCTCGAAGACTTTTCGCATTCGTTTCTCGTTCGTGATGTCGGCCAGAACAGGAATAACGTTTTCGACGCCACGCTCCGTCTTGAGCTCCTGCTCAATGTTGAATAGGTTGTTTTCAGCATGATCCACGAGAATGATCATCTGGGGATTCACGTTGGTTATCTGTCGGCAAAGCTCGCTGCCGATTGATCCACCTGCACCCGTTACCAGCACAACCTGACCAGTCAGATACCCGGCAATCTTCTCGACGTCAACCGTAATTGGATCCCTGCCAAGAATATCCTCGACCTCGACCTTTCGAAGTCGCGATGCAAGATTCTGCATGTCGCCCCGCACCAACTCGCTCAGTGATGGAAGGATCCTCGCAGGAGTATTTGCTGCGCGACACATCTCGACCACTTTTTGAATTACGTGACCGGGTGCGGTTGGCATCGCAATAACCACCTCTGCGGCGCCGCTGTCGACGATGATTCCAGGGATGTCATCTGTTGCCCCAAGAACCGGAACACCATCAAGTCGCATGTGGTGCTTCCTTGGATCATCGTCTGCGATGCCAACTGGAGTCATCCCCAGTTGTTGACGCGTCATCTCGCGAATAAGCAATCGCCCTGCCTCACCAGCGCCCACGACAAGTACAGGTGTGCCTTTCTCCTGCATGACGTTGCCGTTGCGTATTGCTGGTCGCTCGAACATGCTGCGGGCGGCAAGCCTGATGCCAGCCACGAGAAATATCGTAAAGCCAAAGTCCAGCACTGCAACGCTTCGGGGGATGCGGACGTACCCGAGCGGTCGCACGAGGTAGAGGTATGCAAGCGCCATCAGCGAGGCAAGTACGACCGACTTGAGAACACCTTCCATGTCTTTGACGCTTAGGTAGCGCCACCACTTCACATACATGCCTGTGACTATGAAGACGGTGATTTTGATCAGCACTACGTAGCCGATCGTTTCAAAAAGCGTGCGCTCGTAGAAGGCGGGAGTGCCAGTATCAAACCGGATGAAGAAAGCCAGCCAGTATGCCCCGGCAACGAGGATTGCATCGGCAACTACCTGCCATATGCGGTGACCTCTGACGAGCACGCCAATGCGCGCTCGGGCTGCCCTTAGCAATCTTTGCGAAATTGGTCGACGATTGCGGGGGTTAGGCGTCGTTTGAATGTTTGCGGTGGGAATCTCCGTCATAAGCTTGAAGAACTATCGGTAATTGTATCGCTCGTACATGCTGCACGGTTCACGGGAATCGATGATCGTGTCCAAAGGTCCTGTTGCCGTGGCCTTGCACGGCCCATGGCGGTTGTGGATGACAATCTATACATGGTCAAGAACCGGAAGTTCTTTCAACGCTAGATCAAGCAGATCTGCAGGATCTTTTGGGTTCAGTACTCTCCGCTTGGCATCTGCGGGGCGTGCAGTAATTTCAATGTTCGAAACATCTTGAAGCTGATGCATCTTTCCACTCGCAAGCAGTGCCTCATCCACACCGCCCATCTTCCCAGCAAACACCGTCCACACCGGCACGCCGAGTGCAGCTGCCTCTCTATTCATTGTGCCACCGGCGCTGATTACGAGATCCGCTTCTGCCACCAGGCTGGGGCCGTCAATCGCACCACCGGGGAAAAGAAGTCGCTCGGTTTCGTTTTGCCAACGGCCGACAAGCGCGAGACGTTGCTCCGGCGTTCTTGCGAGAACGACGGTGCATGTGTCTTCGTCGGCAATCAGGCGCTTGATCACATCTTCAAAGATCGTGTTGGCATGGCCACGGTGGTAGAGGGCAAGCTCTGGAGGTGGTCGCAGCACAGCCAGAATGGCTGACTGCGGTATACCAAGCTTCAATCTGATCCCGGCATCAAAGTCATAAGTCGGAAGGTAGTAATCCTCCTTCAATCCTGGATACTGCACCAGCTTTCCGGCAACGTGGTACGGGTCAAGACGCTCTGCGGGAATCGAATCGGGTGTCATAACGCGCCAGCTGTACCGACAGTTCATTCGATGCATCGTTGCGGCCCACTCGTAGTCGAAGATGGTGACGTGGGGCACCTTCAGCATGCGGCTGACAACCGGGAGGTCCGTTGAGCCATGCGACAGCATCACATCGTAGGGGCGGCCATGAGCAGCAGCCTGACGCTTAAGGTGCCGTCTCAAAGCGGGCACCCTGAGAGACATGGCCTTTGCCTTGCCAAAGCTGCCACCACCACCGTGTCGACCGATGGTCTCAAACTCAAGGTCAGACTGCCTGGCCATGGCTACTGTCTGAGCAAACTCCCTGGCCGTAATCGTCACGGAGTGTCCCCGCGCTTCAAGCTCTGAAATCAGAGGCCTGAAGAATGGAACATGCGGGGAGTTGGTCAGATCAATGTGAACGAGCATCAGCTGTGGGTCCGGCTCAGGCTGTCGTTGCTGCGGTAGCTGGCACGGCGGCGCCAACTGCCTCAACTACTGCCTTTGCCTGGTCCTCCGTCATCGTTGGAAACATTGGAAGTGCCACAACTTCCCGAGATGCCATCTCTGTAACCGGAAGATCGCCGGCGGCGTATCCCAGCTCTTCAAAGACAGGTTGAAGGTGGTGTGGATTGCCGTAGTAGATGGCGGCGCCTATGCCACGAGCGTTACACTCAGCAAGGATCTCATCACGGTGGCTGGTCCTGATTACGTAGAGGTGGTGGATGTTCTCTCGGGCATCTCCACTGCCGGGTAGCTCTACATAATTCCCCAGGCCGTGCTGCTCATACCATTGAGCCACCTTGCGGCGATTGCTGTTCCATCCATCAACCTCAGGCAAGAGCCGTCTGAGGATAGCTGCCTGTATCTCGTCGAGTCGCGAGTTGTAGCCAACCTCGGTAAAGATCTTCTTGTCTTCGGAGCCGTGAAACCTGAGGAGTCGAACTCGCTTGGCAAGA
>CAYTTD010000237.1:0-3944 GCA_964440595.1 uncultured Gaiellales bacterium | reverse complement strand
ACCGCCTCACCCTTGTCGAAAACACCAGCACCAATCGCCTGCATATTTGCTAGCACTACCGCCATGGCATTGGTCAGGCGCTCCTTGAGTGGTCTCTCGGTCAGCAGAGCGTTCACAAATCCTGCGGCAAGCACGTCGGCGCTACCGAGCGTTGTCTTGATGTCTGATGGCTCCTTGCCAACAACCTCAATGTGCTCAATCACTCGGCCGCTGCGCACTCTGGCGACACACCCCATTCGAGTAGCCATGATGATCGTTTGACCGCCAGAGCGGGCCATCTCGTCAAGAGCATGGGCTGCGTCAATATTGTCGCCGAGCTCGTGGCCAGCGAACTCCTCAACCTCGCGCTGCTCCAGCACGACCAGTGATGGATCCTGTGCCAGCGCCACCCTCAACATCTCAACGTTATCTGGAGATGTGATGGCAAGATCCGTGTTTGGTTTACGGCACTCTCGTAGCAGTCGTTGAAAGCTGTCAGGTTCGAGCCTGGCAGGTAAGGATCCTGCAAAGATCATTATTGTTGAGGCTCGTGCCAGGTACTTCAGCTTGTCTATCAGCCTTTGTACCTCGTCCGGCGTGACCTCTGGGCCAACCTCGTTGATCTCGGTCTGGTTTTCGTTCAAGGGGTCAATGACAGCGGTCGACGTGCGGCTTGCCCCTTCGATGCGGACGAAGTCGTTCAGCACGCCTTCGGAGGTCAGACGCTGAACAATGTTGCTACCGGTGAGGCCGCCGACAAGGCCAGTGGCGACAACAGGGGTACCCAACTCCTTCAGGGCGCGAGCAATAGTTACGCCGCGGCCGCCGGCCAGCGTTACTCCTTCGGTTGCCCTGTGTCTGTGTGAAACCTGAAAGTTTGGTACAACCAGCGTTCGATCAATTGCAGCGTTTAACGTAATCGTCGTAATCATGCTCAGTTGCTTCCTTCGACCAAACGCTCTAAATCATTGGTGACTGTTCGCCAACCGGTTTTGAAGAAGCCAGGCCAGTCGTTGGCAAATCCTTTCAGTCGCCGCTTCCACAGCTGCTTCCAATCCTTGACTTTCAGATCCTGATCGACGTAGATGGTGCTCGTCGCAACAACTTTGTTGCCGGCAAGAAGCTGATACTTGCCGATGTCTTCACCTGCCGTAATCGGAGGAGCAAGCTCAGCCGGAACAATGAGTCTCTCCTTCAAAGTCTCGCCGACCTCAACTGTGGCGGAGATCTCATCAGCAACAAAAAGCTCAGCGCTTCCAGCTTCATCTGCAATTGGAATACTTCCTATGGGCTCGCCAGCTTCTGAAATCGTCACGACCTGTCGTCGCAGGCGCGCCCAATCAAGAAGTGCGCGACCATCGTCTTCGCGAGCATCTTCGGTTGGTTCTCCCATGAGAAGAACTATGTAGTGGCGGTCATCGGAATCCTGATACTGCAGAAGCAGGTTGTAACCTGCTGAATCAGTGTGGCCGGTTTTGATTCCATTGACGCCGGCGTAGGTGCCGATGAGTGGGTTTCGGTTTTCAAGAGTGATCGATGTCGTGCCGGGTCTGGTTACGGTTACCTGCTTCATCTTCACTGCGCGCGAAATACGTGGCTCCTTGAGTGCAACGCGAACAAGCGCAACGATTTCCTCAGCAGAGCTTTCAGCATTGGATGAATCATCTAGTCCAGTAGCATTAACGAATTTTGCGGTCGATAGATCCAGCTTCTCTGCTTCCTCGTTCATGAGCGAAACAAAGCTTTCTTCTTTGCCTGACACATGCTCGGCGAGGGCCACCGCGGCGTCATTTGCGCTATAAACCAGCATCGCGTTCAACAGCACATCCACTGGGTACTCCTGGCCGGCCGTAACGCCGATAACGGATCCCGTGCCGGCCCCAGCAGCCACAGCATTCTCGGAAATCAGCACCTTCTCGTCGCCAGTAGTTCTTTTCGTTACTACGAGAGCAGTCATCAGCTTGGTGAAGCTGGCGATGGGGAGGGGCTCCTGGAAATTGTCTCCGTCAATAATTCGCCCCGAAAAACCGTCATAAACCAGCCAGGCCTTTGCTGAGTTCTCGGGTGCCGGTGGTAATCCGGTTGAATCCGATTCGCTGCCAGTTGCCGGCGAAACGCCCAGAAATGCGGATATGAAAAAAGCCCCCGCAATTGCAGCAATGTGTATTTTCTTTGCGACTTGGGCTGTTGTCATACGGTTTATGCCGGCGACTTGGATTTGTTGGTTGGCGAGCCTGCTGCCTTGCTACACAGTTGTGCTCCGACGCGAATTTGTTGACCACTCTGCAGTGTTCGCCAATCCTTTACCTGCGGATTGCACTCGGTCAACTCCTCGACTGTCATTCCGCACCTGTTGGCGATTGAAGTAGCGTTGTCGCCCTCGCGGACACGAGTGAACTTGCGTGTGCACTTGTTTGTGTTTCCGGTCTTTTTTGCTGAAGCTTTCTTGCTGCTCTTGGCCTTGCTCTCATTGCTGCATGAACCAAAGATGCAGGCATCACCCAGAGTCTGAAAAAGAAAGATCACAAATAAAATCAGCGCGACTGGCGCCAGAAGGGTCCAAATTGAGAACTTCCTGCGTCCTTCTGCAGGGTCGTCGGTCGGTAGGGGTTTTGGAGACTTTGCCATGCGGACGATTCTACATGGGGAGGGTGCATAAATCTAAATCGTTGCCTAGTACTTCGCGAGCTGCTTCCGCTATTAGGTGTTTTAGTGCTTCCTGGTCGCCTGAGTATGTATTTGCGTGCGCGTCTCCGAGTGGCAGAATTGACCTCGATGCGCATATCAATACCGGCTGATTGTGGCTTGCAATAGTCTTTTTCAGCTCGTCAGCGTTGCCGCCTTGTGCGCCAATCCCGGGAATGAGCAGAGGAGCGTTGGGAAGTTTCTCGATTACTGCTGCAAGGTCGTTTGGCGAATTTCCGGCAACGACAGCGCCGCAGTCGGCAGAATTTGCCATCTCGGCGAATTCCCGCCAATGAGAACGCGTTGGCCCCTCAGTGGTCATATAGACCAGAGAAAAAAGAGCTGCACCGCGTGCAAGTGCGACCGCGCTCATTGCTTTTAAGGAGTCAATTCCGCCAAGCGGATGTACCGTCAATGCGTCACCAGGCACACCCGACTGGTTTGAAGGGTGCCCAAGCCAACTCTGTGCATATGCCTCAGCGCTTCTGGCAATATCACCCCGTTTTCCGTCATGAATCACCATCAGCCCTGCTCTGCTTGCATAGTCAGCTGCACGCGCCAATGCGTTTGCGCCATGGTGACCTGCCGTTTCAAACCATGCGTGCTGAAATTTTACGGCAACTGCGTGGTCCCGTACGGCATCAATGATTATTGCGGCTATGCGCTGCATCGCGGCGGCTCTGAGATGGAGCGGTTCATCTGGCGTTGAGCCAACGAGGGCAAGCGTATCGGGGCATGGATCAATGCCTGCGCATAAGGCAATGTTTCCGCCGCCCGTACGTAGAAAAAAGCGGTCAGAGAATGACAGATGCGAATGGTTTTCCTGAGCCATCAGCTTTGGCTGCTTTCGTTAGCTGAGCCAGACAGGAGTTCATCCCAGGATAGCAGTGCAGATAGCGGTGCGCCGGCCTGCGCTAGTGCCTCGCTACCACCAGACTGCCTGTCGAGCAGGCACAGCGTTGCAACAACATGAATCTCAGCTGCCTTCAGCGCATCCAATGCGTCGAGGGCTGCCCCACCTGACGTAACAACATCCTCAACAAGAATTGTTTTGCCGTTCGTTCTGAAGCTGCCCTCGATCCTCTTGGAGGTTCCGTACTTCTTTGAACTGCCGCGAACTATGACAAACGGTATGCCCGATTCGAGCGAAAGCGCAGTGGCCAATGGAACTGCCCCCAGCTCCGGCGCTGCGATGAGAGAAGTATCAGGCCACCTGTCCCGGATCATGTTGGACATCGAAATTGCCACCAGTCTCAACAATCCAGGGTTGGTGGTCACAA
>CAYTTD010000236.1:0-3950 GCA_964440595.1 uncultured Gaiellales bacterium | reverse complement strand
GATGAGCCCGGCTTGTACAACTCGCTCGCATCACCAGTGGATTTTGATCATTCTGCGTTGAGGTTTTTTGAATGGTTGATCGATCGAGCAGGCGATGGCATCGTTCCCTTTGCCGTGTTGTCAGCAGAATCAGGGGAAGTAGTCGGATATACCCGCTACCTACACATCGAGCCCAAGCTTCGAACTTTGGAAATCGGCGGCACCTGGTATGCACCACCGTTTCGCGGCACCTTGGTAAACCCTGAGTGCAAGCTTCTGCTACTTCGGCATGCATTTGAGGTTGCCGGATTCAATCGTGTGCAGATTCAGACTGACATCAACAACATACGGTCGCAACGAGCTATTGAGAAGATCGGAGCTACATTTGAGGGAGTCTTGCGCGCCACTCATCAGCGTCGCGACGGCACAGTACGCGACACCTGGGTTGCCTCGATCATCCGTACAGACTGGCCGAACGTCAAGACGCACCTGAAGTCACAAGTAGCAGGCACGACGTCGTTTCAGAATTAGCACCCCAGTAAATAAGTGGCACAAATCTCAAAGAGCAAGGAACACTACGAGCCAATGACAAATGCAGTGATTTCACAGGATCAGATCAATCAGAAGCGCATGGAGATCTTCAAGATGGTTTCAGAGCTCTCTGAGATGAATGCTCAACTTCCACCCGAACCAATCAAGGATTATGAGTTCGAAACAAATAAAGGCACTGTCAGTATCAGCGATCTGTTCGGCGCCCATGAGGATCTGATTGTCATACACAACATGGGCCCATCTTGCCCCTACTGCACGATGTGGGCAGATTCGCTTGCTGGGCAACTTCCATACATAGTTGATCGAGCTGCGATAGTGCTGATAAATCGCGAAGCCCCCGCGAATCAAATGAAATTTGCGGAGCGGCGAGGCTGGAAAATCCCAATGGCATCAGACCCGTCAGGAGATTTTGCACGCGATATGGGATTTTTCGATGGAGAGCAGATGATGCCTGGATTTTCCACCTTTCATAAAGGCGCCGATGGCTCCATCACGCGTGTTGGCCACGACTTCTTCGGCCCTAACGACCTTTACCTGGGTACGTGGCATTTCTTCAATCTATTAAAGGGCGGATCTGAGGGATTTAGCCCGAATTTCCAGCAATAAACGAAAAATTTCACAGAACAATCGCCGCGATTCATCCCTCCGCAGAATTTTCTTTCAAAAAAAGCGCAAGAAATGACTGTTTCTGGTTTCGTATTGATCGTGGAGGGTATTGCCGCTTTGGTCAGTAATACTTTGGGGGTACCAATATGCTGAAGTTTCTAAGACAGATATTTACTTACGCTAACGTCGTGAGCATGGTTGCCATGTCGCTTGCCGTCGGCAGCGGCCTCGCGATAGCCGGGAGCTCAACGCCAAACGCCAAGAAGGTGGAATACACAGGCAAGGAAGTCAAGAACAATACCCTTACGGGCGACGACTTCAAGAATGAATCGATTGACAGCAGCGACTTCGATGCATCGGCGCTGACTTCCATTACCAGCGATACCTCGCTCACTGGTCCAACCGGAGAAACGGGCGACAAAGGCGCACGAGGTAACAAGGGCACATTTGGCGACCAGGGGGACCCTGGCATTGACTACAAGAAAGCGTACACTTTCTCTAAAGACGATACTGGCCGCCTAAAAAACAAGAGCACTCAACCACCGAATCTTTATTCGTGCCCTTGGAACAACGATTACACGCTCGATGGCGGAGTGTACTACGACTGTGTGGGCCCTTCGACCACCATTTCGTGCGTTGCTCCAATACCTACCAACTGTAAGTACAATTCTGGCAACGTCTTGACTACCGGCGACGAGATCGTGCTTGATCAGGGCGGCCAGGATGTACTCAGGCTTACTTCCGGTGATGCAAACGACGGATATTTGACACTTAATGAGCCCTCCGATGTTCTGGTGTTTGCATCAATGACCTTGTGGCATTCAGGAACGGTTCACAGTCGCGCCGAATGCTACGCCCAGGCGAAAAACGCAAACCTGGGAGACTCCGGTTACACAGATATCGGTAGCCGTGTATTTGTGAGCACCACGGAAGACGACCAACTGATCAGCCTTAACGTTGTGGCGGGAACCAAGTTTGAAGCTAGCGCCTTCACCGTGAATCCTACGCAACCTACGATACCACCAGATCATGTAAAGCCTTACTATCTTCCACTCGAAATCGCCGTTCGGATCAGATGCCGCGGCGTTGACCAGGGCAACCTTCAGGTTAATGACTGGCGTTTCATCAAGGGCAATCTACAGGTTCTCTCAGCAAAAGAAATTTGATTAGGGGGCAGCACAAACAATGATTGGACGAAACATGAATAGATCATCAGACAACACTCAATCCAAACCATCTATTGCTCGTCGGGCGTTTGCAGTCACGAAACGAGGCTTCACGGTCGCAAACGTAATAGCTACGATAGCGCTGCTCATCGCCATGAGCGGTACTTCTTATGCTGTAAAAAAAGGCAAGATCACCGGTAAGCAGATCAAGGATAACTCGCTAACCGGCGCCGACGTCAAAAACAACTCCCTGCAAAAAAACGACCTTTCAAAAACGGCGCTCAGCAAATTGGTTGGCCCGGCCGGTGACAAAGGCGCAACAGGACCCAAGGGTGACACTGGAGAAAAAGGTGAACAGGGCAGCTCTGGCCAACCAGGCACTTCGGCCGAAATAGCTGCGACGTGGGCAAGCCGAGATACAGGAAGGTATGTGACAGACAACCTTAATGATCCACCCAACGCAGGAGCATTGAACTGGAACAACGCCGGCTACAATGGCGGTAACGTCAACAGCAGCGTCTCAAAGGTCACGTTGAGCGCTGCAGATATCGATACCTCGTCAACGACCGTACTTTCGACGGAAGGCACAGACTCAACCAATGATGGTGTGATCGGCCCCGTAACATATAACAGCAATGTCAGTGGTGTTGCTTCACTGACACTGAAACACAATGGTACGGTGCATTCCAGAGCGGAGTGCCAACTGTTTATGTCACTTGGCACAGATTCGTCCGGCCTGTTTGAGATGGGGGATCCGGTGTACGCATCATCAAACACCGATAGCCAGTTGGTCAACCTCTCTATTATTGGATCGAAGAATGAGATTGCATCATCGATGGAACCAGAAACCTACAACATTCATGTCAACTGTCGTGATGCCGACTGGGATGGATCGAACGGCAACAAGTGGGAGTTCGTTCGAGGTAATCTCACCGCTTATGCTTCGAAGCAAATCGACGACGGTTGATAACCACATTCGCCTGGTTTTTGGCCTTGCCTGAAACTGCTCAGCAACATACACTGGGCAGATGCAGATACTGAGATTCATACACCTGTTCGCAGCATCCTTCTGGATCGGCGGGCAGGTGTTTCTCGCTTTTGTCGTAATGCCAGCACTGAAGAAGCTGGACGAGGATACGCGGCGAACAGCGATAGTTCGTACCGCACAGGGGTTCGCAATTTCAGGCACGATCGCATTGTTTGCCCTTGTGGTGACTGGCTCAATTATGGCGTCTGAGATGAGCTTGTTCCAGAATCAATCTTCAGCATTTTCAACGAAGATGGTGCTTGTTGCTCTGGTGTTTGTAACCACTGTGATTCACATAATCGCCGGCAGGAAGCGCGCACTGAAAGTGTCTCGCGCCGCAACGGCTGCCACCTTCGCAGCCACGCTTGGGGTTCTGTGGTTTGCAACAAAAATCTAAGTTCGGATTGTTTCAGTGACACCATGCTACCTTGTCAGCTGACTTCAACGCCCAACCGCCGCAGCATTCCTCCAACCTCACGCTTGGAAGGACCCATACCCGGCCCTTTAGTAGCTATGGAAGCACTTATTCTGGCGTCTGCCAACGAACTGACAATGTCCAACGTTCCTCCTGTGGGCACTCCATCACGCATTGCAGAAAAAATCACTCGCGACGAAACTTG
>CAYTTD010000235.1:0-3968 GCA_964440595.1 uncultured Gaiellales bacterium | reverse complement strand
TGGGCGTTACGAATCCCTTTGATCCAGCTCAGAGCATTGACGCTGGATCCCGCTATCTCCACAACGCTCTGAAGATGTTTGATGGGGATGTCACGAAAGCGGTGGCCTCATACAACGCAGGTACAAATGCCGTGAAGAAGTACGGCGGAGTTCCACCTTATGAGGAAACTCGCAACTATGTACAGAAGGTTTTAGCTTATGCAAGAGAATTTGGGCTAATGCAGTAACGCCAAAATGACGAAGGGTATCGGTAGGTAGAGATTTGATAACGACGAGAGGAGAGAGGAGGTGAAAGAAATGATGAACCAGGCCATGACTCCCATGACCGTAAGTACACCTGTGACTGCAGGTGGTGACTCTGGTGGTTCAGGCAGTGGCAGCGTTGCAAATACTGCAGAAGGCGAAGCCTTTGCAGCAGCTCTGGCAGGTGCTCAGACCGTGGAATCACAATCCGAAATAGCTCCGGCTGTTGAGGAAGTTGAAGTCGATGCTGAAGGTGAGGTTGTCGCAGAGGGCGAGGTAACAGCTGATGGCGCACCGGCAGCAACAGCAGGTGCGGCTGGCGTAACTGCCACTCCTACAGCACCAGCAACGACAACCGCACAGGCTGATGACGCGGTGCTAGTGCCAGTATTGACAACTACGGTTGCCAATGCAGGATCCAGTAGCGACGCAGCAACGGATGCAACGATGATTGCAGCTGGTCAAGGCGGCGAAGGCGGTGAAGCTCAGGAGGCTGATGCAGCAACCGCAACGACCAATGCACCTCATGCCAAGAACGAAATCGGTAAAAGTCAGGGAGTAGAACACGCAAACGAAGCATCACGCATTCAGGGCAAAGTACTGCCGGACAATGCAGCGGATACGGCTAAGGAGGTTACCGGGACTGTTAAGGGTAATGCGGGTACGAACACCCAAAATGCCACACCAAGCAGCAGTCAGGTAGCTGGACCTTCACCCGAAGTCCAAATGCATGTTGAACCCGAAGCAACAACAGCGGCCAATAATCCCGCGTTGAAACTTCCGGTTCAGGTTGAAGGCAACGAAGAAGCACAGGTAGCAACTGGCACTGAGAGACCTCAAAATGGTCAGACAGTGGCAGCGCCTGTTCGTGCTTCTGCAGATAATGCAGCAACAACAAACCCTGTTCCGGCAGTGAGTGTTGACGCAAGCGCAGAAGCTGCACCAGCAGCGGATGTGGACGCTGGTGTCGTTGCGGCTAGCACGGGAAAGACCCAGGCACCCGTGACGACCGAGGCTGTTGAGACGCAGCTTACTGACGTCGATCCAGACGATCCGGTACAGGCGCAGCAACAGACAGGCAAGCCGACTCAGGCAGCGTCAACCGCAGAAGGAACTGCTGATGGTGGCGAAAATGCAGAGGCCGATGACAAAGGTAACCCCGCACCAGGGCAGCTGCCAGTCAACGCCAAGGCAACGTCAACACCAGCAGCTGAGAATGCTGAAGGCAATCCGTTCACCGGAGACGACTCCGATGCGGCGCAGAAGGCTCAGTCAGCGAATGCTGCTGCCAGCCAGACGCAACCCTCAGCAAAATCCACTGATGCGTCCACTGCAACAGCAACGGCAGGCAATTCAGATGCGGGTGTAACAACCTCCCAGAGTGAATCTCAGGGAAGCTCAACTACCCCCGGTGATCAACGATCGCTGAATAATGCAGGCCCGAGCAGAGAAGCTGCGTTTGCGCAGAAAATGGCAACGATGAGTGAGCGAATCGAAAGCATAGCTGAACAGCTTGCAACGCGATTGAAGCTCAGTCAGGCCGCCGGCGGTAGCGCCGTGCAGCTGGCACTGAGACCAAGATCGCTTGGCGAGGTACAGGTAATGCTAACGGTGCGTGACGGCATTGTTGCTGCAACCGTAGTGGTCGACAAGGCCGATACAGGCAAACTGCTCAGCCAGAATCTGAGTGAACTGAAGTCGTCGCTTGAAGCGCAAGGCCTTGACATTCAACGTCTCGACGTTGATGTCAGGGATGGTGGCAACGCCGCCGCCTTTGCTCAACTGGCGAGGCAGATGCACGCACGTGCAATCAGGTCACTTGGTGGCGCACAAGGGCAGGGAGCTGCTGCTGGAGTTGGCACCATTGATGGTGATGACGACAGCTCAACCAATCGGGTATCACCCGATGACATGCATGATGGAAACGTAAGCATTCTCGCCTAAATAGCGCGTTGTTTACCCAAGTTGAATAGGAAGCGAGGTGAAGGAAAGCATGGTCACTGGCACAGAGGGAACAACATCCTCCCAAGCCGGCGGCGGGAGCCTACTCAGCGCTCTTGATCCGCTCGAGCAGAAGGAGATGTTTCTCAAGCTGCTGGTGGCACAGCTTAAGAATCAGGATCCGACCTCTCCCATGGATCAAAAAGAGATGATGGGACAGATGGCGCAGTTCTCTACCGTAGAGCAAATGGCAAACATGGCTTCAACCATGCAGCAGATGATGTCAAATGCAGCGTTCGGACAGAGCATTTCGCTGATCGGAAAGTCGGTTGATTACCTCGACTCGTCTGGTGCAGTTGTAACTGATGCTACGGTTGCTTCTGTCACCCATGCGGGTGGTGTGATCAAACTGGTTCTTGGTGATGGAATAGAAATAACGCCGGCAGATGTGGTGAGGGTCGAATAATGGCTGGCCCAGAAAAAATAGACCACAATCCGGCACTTGTTCCACCACTGCAGCCAACCGGGCCAGCACAGGCTCCGGATAAGAGCACCAGGACAGAAGATGGAAAATCCTTCCAGGAGGTACTGCGCAGCAAGGTTGCCAGCACGGTAGCTCCAGAGACCTCTGAGAAGAAGGTTGAAGGAGAAGAGTTTTCCGTCAGGTTCAGCGCTCATGCGGCTGCAAGGCTGAAACAGCGGGGCATCGAGATGGATGATGCCCGGCTAATGCGCCTGGAACAGGCCGTCGACATGGCGGCCGCCAAGGGGGGCAAGGATGCTCTGGTAATGATGGATGATACTGCGATGGTGGTTTCGGTCACCAACAGAACCGTTATTACCGCTCTTGGTAGAGAACAGGCGCAGCACAACGTGTTCACAAACATAGATTCGGCTGTGATTGCGTAGTGCATTTGCCACCAGTAACAAATACAAAGAAAGAGAATATCGGCTGGACCTCTTTGAGGAAGCCGAGGGGCAGCAAACTCGATCAGTTTGTCGCCAAATCTACAAATAAAGATGGAGCATCGGCTTCATTAATGAGAGGAGAAAACAATGCTTAGATCGATGTATACGTCGATCACGGGTCTGCGAAACCACCAGACCATGCTCGACACGGTTGCAGGCAACATCTCAAACGTGAATACATATGGTTACAAGTCGCAGAGCGTGACGTTTCGTGATCTTGTTTACCAGACACTGCAGGGTACATCTGCACCAAGCACCTCGCTCGGCGGTACGAACGCCCGGCAGGTTGGTCTCGGTATGCAGATTGACTCAATCACGCAGCGGCACACCCAGGGCGCACTCCAGACAACTGGAGTGATCTCGGATATGGCGATTCAGGGCGATGGATTTTTTGCCGTTACAAACGACGGCACAAACCTCACGACTGTTGCGCCGTACAGCACACCACTTCTGAACCCACCACCGCTGTCCTATCAGCGTGCAGGTAACTTCTCGCTTGATAACAATGGCGATCTGGTTACCAGCGACGGATACTTCGTTGTTGGCGTTGCAGAGAGCGGTGTCACCCCTGGCACTCCAAACCTCGACGGTTCGGGTATTGCTCAGGAGTACAAGCGCCTGCGCATTGATCCAGCTACCACTCGAAGCTGGTCTGTTGGCTCGGACGGTCGAGTAACCAGAATCGTAGCGGCGACTGGAGCTCTCGAGACAATCGGATGGGTGTTGATGGGCAAGTTTGCAAACCCTGCTGGTCTGCAGATGGCTGGTAGCAACAAGTGGACGGTATCAACAAACTCTGGTGCTGCTCAGCTGAG
>CAYTTD010000234.1:0-3970 GCA_964440595.1 uncultured Gaiellales bacterium | reverse complement strand
TTGCATTGAGTTGAACCTGCATTCGCTGGTGCATGGACGAATGAGCTGATTGTTCACGATTAGGGGAACCAGCACCCGCAATTGCCGCCAACCATAGCTGTGCCACGCACAGCGCCATTGCTACTGAAATTGCGCGCAAAATGACATAAGACCTGCCATCTGTTGCAACCAATCTCCCCATACAAATCTCTCCATGCAATTGCCGTATGGAGTTCGTATCGGCGCAAAATGGACTTTACTGAAGCAAAGGTTTTGCAAATTTGGATTTATTATTGTTTTACAGGTATTTTTACACTTGGCGATCGACTTTGAGATGATGCCACTATGAAATTCTTCGCCTCACGAACCACCAGGTCTTTGTTCACCATCGCTGCAATAGCAACTTTTGTGCTGGCTGGCTGCGGATCAGAAGAAAAACCAAGCTCCTCCGAGGCAGACGATCAAAGCAAATCCCAACCCAAATCAACGATGGATCGCGAAGAGGAAAAAGCGCAAAAAGCCCCTCCTGTCAAAACGTCAAATCACGCAACCAAGGCTTCTTCACTGGATAATTTCGGCGGCATTGCATTGAAGGAGCTGGGCATGTTCACAAAGCCCGTTGCCGCTTTCGGCGTACCACTGTCAAAAGGTGCGACAAACACTGATCAATCGGTAACCATGGTGGTAGAGCAACAGGGAAATATTTTCGTTCTCACCACCAACGATAGACACCTTCTGGTTGATCTCACAGACGAGACTGATGAGGCGGGAGAACGAGGGCTATTGGGCGCGGCGGTTCACCCCAACTTTCCTGATGATTCGCGATTGTTTACCAACCACACAGATTCCGAGGGCCACACAAACATTGTTGAGTGGAAGATCTCGGGCGCTGTCGATAGTGGTAATGCAAAGGCAACGAAGAGCTCCACCCTTTTGACGATTGAGCAACCATATGAGAATCACAACGGCGGCCACCTTGCATTTGGCCACGACGGCTATCTTTACATTGGCATGGGAGATGGTGGTGACGCAGGCGACACCGACGGCAACGGCCAAAACGTCAAGACATTGTTGGGAGCAATGCTTCGGGTAGATGTTGACAGCAGTGACGGAGGCTACGACATTCCCGAAGGGCAACCCATAGCTAACGATGCAGAGCCCGAAATCTGGGCTTATGGCATGCGTAATCCCTGGAGGTACTCATTTGACCGCGAGACCGGTGATCTTTGGATAGGCGACGTTGGTCAAAATGAGTGGGAAGAGGTGGACGTACTTCCCGCAGGCACGCCGCCCGGAATGAACCTTGGCTGGAATACGTGGGAAGGGGCAGAGCGGTTTGACGGAGGCGATCCGCTTAACGAAGTCGGTCCGTTGGTTGGCCCGGCACACGTGTACGACCGAGACGCTGGTTGCTCAGTATCGGGCGGATACGTTTACCGTGGCAACAAAATCAAGCAACTGCGTGGTTGGTACATATTTGCCGACTTCTGCAAAGACGAAATCAGAGCGATTCCAGCTCACAAAGGGGTAAGCGGTATCTCGAAATTTATTTCCGAGGGTGGTGGCAGGAGCAACAAACCCGTTGAAAGTGCTGCGGAGATGTTGACTCCACCAATAAGCGAATCAGACGTCGTCAGCTGGCCCGGAACAACTTTGCCTGTGTCATTCGGCGAAGAGGTTGATGGTGAGCTTTTAATCGTTTCTCATGATGGTGGCGTGTACCGAATCATCGAGGCGTGAGTTCAATGAAAGGTCTCTTATTTATTCTGGCGGCTTCTACCCTGGCTTTTGCGGGTTGCGGCGGCAGCGGAGAAAGGATCGGTGGCGAACCAGGAAACGGTGATGGCACGGCTGCGAGCAAGCAAACCAGTTCCGACTCTCAAGCTGAAGAAAATGATGATCAGACAACAACTTCGGTAATGGCGACCCGTAGAGCAGCTCGAATACAGGCCGAACTTAGCGCACTTGCAGATGCCTTTGCGCCAATCGCTGCATCAAGAAGCGCAGTGGCGGTCGCTCTACTCAGATTTGAGCAGAGTGAAGCATCATCCAGACAAACCGTGCGCTCGTTGTTGGCAATAGAACGAGTAGTCCAACGGGCCTCAGTCAAAGTGAATGCTGTGGGCGTTCGTACTACGGTGGCCGCTGTCCAGGATTCGCTCATGGATACCGCAAAAAAGAGGCGCGATGGCATTGATTGTCTGATTGATGCAATTGAAACAGCTCGCGAAATTGATGAATGCCAAAATGGAACGTGGAATGACTCACTGCGACAGGCAAGATTGGCAACGACGTCGGCTCAGGAGATTCGCCAGACATCCGGATTGAACCCTGGCCGGGAGGATCAATTTCGATGAATCGTTTTCTTTTGTCCATGCTGACATTGATTCTTGGGATGCTCATCGTTGTGGGCGTCAGCAGCATCCCTGCGGTGGCGCAGGACACCCAAAAAAAATCAAATGTCAGCAGCAAGACGCTGGATGATATTGAAGAACTTGCTGACATTTGGTCAGAGAATGGCGGCAGAGACGGATTCCCATGGTGGGAGGATTCACTCTGGCGCTGGCGACAGCATGGGATCCGCGCAGATGAGCTGCGAGAATTCACTCTGATGTACGTCGATCAACTGGCTCAATGCAATCGTGAACTCAAGGACTTCGAACCGAAAACTCAAACCGGCACAGAGGTCAGACGACTCCTCCTGGAATCCTCGTCTCAGCGAGTGGCCGCTCTACGTAATTTTTCAACATTTCTCGCTGAACGTTCGGAGAAGGACAACGACCACTCAATCAGGGAATTGAACGCCAAGTTACGGGATTTCGACCTTCTTTACAGCGATTCCCTTGCATCGATCAGATCGGTGCACGAAACCCTTGATGAGGAAATGAAACAAGACAAGGATATCCGCGTTTCTGAGTCAACTTTCGAATAGGCACCGGTAAACAAAAATTGCTCGAATAACCGACACAAAGTCATCAAGTTTTCGTAAGAAAATGCCGATGAATATTTAACGTAGCGATCGTGGGGATGCTCGTAGGGCCGGGTTAACAGGTGGAATGAATTCGCCTGAAATCAAGCGTGGAATTCAGATACCAATTGCAGCGTATCTATGTCATGGGTGACGAAATGTTTTATGGGACGAACAATCAACAGGCTCAAATTCGTGGGCAAATAGAGCAGAAAACTGAATTACACGAGGTGCCCGAATCTCCAGCCCCGCACAATCCAATCATGGCCAAGATTTACCTGGTTCCAATCTTGGCTCTGCCACTGATACTGCTTGGTTATTTCACGGTACTTGATTCACCCAACTCATGGAATATCGTTTACACATCGTGCGCGTGGACTGCTCCAGCATGCATAGTTTTCGGGGTCTTTTACTGGCGACCTCACAGGTATATGCCTTGGCTATTGCTGGCCGCAGGCCAAGCCATGCTGGCAGCCGGAGAGACCATCTGGGCCATCGTCGAATATCGCGGCGGAGACCCGGCTTTTCCATCCACTCCGGACTGGTTTTACGTACTCTCATACGTGTTCATGCTTACCTGGATGAACATGATGACTTCCAACACCAAGGTTAAACGAAATGCCGTTTCGTGGATTGACACCCTTATTCTGACACTTGCATTGGGCACCATAATCGTTGCCAACACACTTGTTACAAGTGGAGGCACTTCTACTGAGACACTTCTCCTTGTCACTCCCCCGATTTGTGACGCTTTAATCGTCATAAAAATCTGTCTCTGGTGCTCGAATGGTGTGCCTTGCGGCTGGGTACAAAGATGCATTGTGCTGAGCATCATCTTTTTGCTTGTCGGAGACATGACTTATTCAGGATTGGCTGCTCACGGCAACAACTATTCCACGGGACACCCCATCGACAGCACCTGGATGATCTCCTACCTGCTCCTCGCAACGGCAGCATTGCATCCAAAGTTTGCAGAAACAACAAAGCTGACCCCTTCTGAGCAGTTGCCGATGGCGCGGGACC
>CAYTTD010000233.1:0-3970 GCA_964440595.1 uncultured Gaiellales bacterium | reverse complement strand
TGTTCTCAACCCCGGCCACCTTCCCTGTAGCCGATTGCAATACTAACTGAGACTTGCCCCGTCAGTTTGCAGATTATACATAGTTCGCTCGCAACGTGCCTAACGAGGCCAAAAGCATGGTTAAAACGCAGAGCCCCCGCCACATGGTGGCAGGGGCTCTTTAATGCTGCTGGCTACCACCCGGGACGGGACGGGGGGACGAGGGGAACAGGGTGGCGCCCATCGCAGCTCTGCTGCGAGAGTGGTCATAAACCCGGCGAAGACTGATGCGGGGGACGACGCAATCAGAAACGGGGGGACGGGGGGATGCGCCGGGGAGTGAACCACACTCGCTATGTTGTACCTATATGTCGCGTCCGCTCGCGATTTTGTTTCAGAATAGGCCACAGCTTGGCCTTCGAAGTATTTTTACCTGCAAATTAGGTTATTAGTTCAAAGTCATTTTGGGCCACGCACTGACCTCTCCTACAAAACGTCAAATAGAGAAGCTAGCGCGGAGTCATCATCTACCGACAGCAACAATCGCTTCCGTGATAGCCGCACAACGAACCGCGACAGCGTCGCCAATCTGGGCCATGTGGTCACGCGACGTAGAGTCTCCGCCTTCAATTACGCCAGCGAGCAGACAAACAAGTCCCATTATCGTCCATGCGTCCGCTTTTACCTGATCGCGATTTCCAGGCAATGCGCTACCCCAGGCAAGCCCTAGAGTCTCTTCAAAAAACCGGTGCACATCCGTTCGGAGTACCACCCGCTCAGCGTCGAGCTCAGAATCTCCAGTGGCGTCGTTCAATGCCCTGATCCAACACAATGTCGAGAGAGGGTTCCCCCGAGCATGCTCCAAAAGCGCTTGAGCGATCACAAGTGGCCATGCCCTGCGATCCGCTTCCCTGGAGCAGCGATCAACACAGGCGCGGCTTACCTGACTCCAGGCATGCTCCACACATGCACGCCACAGACCACGCTTTGAACCGAAAGGCCTGAAGATCAATATCTCGCTGGCCTTTGCCTACTGTGCAATGATGGAAGTAGTGGCGCCAGCGTAACCATTCTCGGCAATTACGCTGATCGCAGCTTCAATCAACGATGCCCGCCTCTCCGGGCTACGAAGCCGTCTCCTGCTGGATCGAGATGAAACCCTCATGTTTCTGTAATCCCCCGCACAACCGTTTCCATAACCCATAGCTTATTGACGATTTGCAAAAATCATGGGAGTGTGTAGTCAGATGCGCCACCAGGTGCAAGCCCTCTCTGGAGATCGATCCAAATACCATGAACAACGGCCAGCAACAATTTGATGACAGGTACATCGTCGCAAACACGGCGCTCTTGGATCCGGCATCAGCTAATCCAGGGATGCCTCCAACGCCTGTTCAAAGGCCTAACGTTGTAAACATGGCTGCTCAATCACCCGTAGTGGGTGGTGGTTCGACTTTTCAACCACCAACCATCCACCAAGCGTCCACAAAAGTCCACTGGATTCGAATTGTGGGATTTTTGGCACTTATTGCAATGCTTGGTGGAGGAGCGTTCAAGTTTCTTGGCAGCAGCTCGAACGAAGAAAAATCTGTCAGCAAGTTCAAGGATGTTCCAACCAGGAGCATCAGCAAGGAGGGCGGCGCGACAGGAACCGGCACAGCTCCCCGAGCTGAAAGTGCCAAAACAGTCAAACCCCGTACAAGCAGTAAACAAAGGGGCATTCCAGGCAAGAAGCGCCCCAAACGCCGTGCTGCCGCAGCTAGCGCCAAGTCTGGCACCGCAAATGCAGCCACGACCGGTGCAGTAGATGCTCGAACTGCAAATAACCAGCGGCCGAGTAACATCAATGCAAGGAAGGCTTCTCTCCCATACACCGGCGCTTCCACATGGCTAATACTGCTCATGGGTGGGCTGATGTTTGCAGGTGGCGCATGGGTTCGCTTCAATGCGATGAACGTAGCGGTTTTTGCCTCACAATTCCGGCGTGGACCCGCATTGCGAACAGAGAATCTGAAAGGTTTTTCCGCTTGTTTTTTAAGTAAGCTGATCCTGGGAACCGCATTTTTACTGCGCGTTGCGTCGGCTCGGATTGAAAAATACGCGAATGACGTTGAGAGGCGATTCAGGCCTTAGAGCATCTAACCGTCTTTTTTCCACCAGTCATTCATTTTGTCCAGGTACCCCAACTCGTTGGCAATCGTCAACGCCCCCACCGCCATTCCAACTCCCCATCTGAGATTTCTGACGGATGGCTTGGCTAACCATGATGCACCAGCAAACGCCTCCCAGAAGCCCTGCCCAGGATCCCTGAATCTTGTTGCGGCTACCAACCCGAAACTTGCTCCCCATGCCGAATAGGCGGCCTGTATCAGGCCGGTGCGTCCGCGCTTGGTATTGAGGATTCCATTTCCACCATCCTCTTCAACACCAGCAGAAATCCCCGTTATTGCAACAAATGCTCCCAAAACTCCCAGCCCGGTGCCAATGGTGTTGGACAATCTGAAAGATCTTTGCCACAGGTTCCATTTACCACCATCGATCGGGACATTTCCAAGGGTCGGCCCACGGAACATATCCAAAACGGTTGTTTTGAACTTCAAGTTGTTCTGCTTTGCATTTAGGTAACCGGCAAGTGCAATTCTGCCTCGATCCAGACCCCAAGATTTGAAATTGCCCAAGACAAAGCTCGTTATGACGGCTCCACTTGCAACCGACGCCAGAGCTGAATCTTTGTCTTTGTTCCGATCATCGACCCGCGAATCATCATTGTCCAAACTTTGTGGCGGGCTTCCTGTAAGCACACCGAGATCTGCAGCAGCTGACGTTGGTTGACTACGTGCTGGTACAGACCCGACAAGGTGGGAGTTGTATCCAACCGCATTATTAATGGCACCAGCCAACTATGAAATCTCCCCTTCGGAATATCACGATAATTCAAGCTCCCGGGTCACCAACCAGACCGCAGTTCTTTGAATAGGTCATCCCATTTTGTGTCATGTCAAATCGCACTTGAAAACAAATGCGTTGGAAAGAATTAATCCCCGACTGTTTGTCGATAAATCGAAGCACTTGTGTTTCGCGGTCAACTGCCACCTCAACCGTTAAATACCGGCAGCAAGGCTTGCGGTTATGATCACTTGTGTGATCCCGATAACTCAACCCACAACGCGCTTTGCAATCCTGGCAATCGCCTGTCTATTTATTGCAAGCTGCTCAGTTGGCCCTACCAAGAAAACCACGTACTATGATCCGAACCCTCCCGGGATATTGCTGGGTTCGTCTCAATCCGTTGATATTACTGGTATTTTTGGTAACGACGGGCTTGAAGACGCTTCGACCATTGATTCTCTAAATGCCAGGTTGATAGCGATTGGATTGCTGATCACGGTGGGAGAATCGGAAGCTGCCAATGATCTGGTTGACCAATCAAAAGCTGAAGATGCGCCATTGCTGATGGCGATGATCAAACGACAGTCCGCGCGTAGCAACAACAATGACGTCAGTAGCGGCAATCCTCTGCCGTCAGCCAAAACCGACGTGCCGGATATTTTGAAATTGTTTGAGTCGATAGATGCAGACAAACATTGGGGAAAGAAAAACGAATTCAAGGAAAAAGGTGATCTACCCCCGGATCTGGCATCGCAGGTGACTGGCATAGAAAGTGCCTCTTTGTCGGCGAAGTTGTCAGAAGACCCGCGAGCGCTTGTTGGAAGGGCAATGATTTCTTTCGACAGAGCTTTTGAAAATGCCGACAACTCTGTCGCCGAACCGAGTAATTCCTTGACTGGCATTGCGTTGTCGGCTGGTTATCTCTCGGTTGGCAGGAATCTTGTTCGAAAGTCCCAAGCACCTGCTGATCGTACAGGCAGTGGATCCGAGAATGTCTCAGACCTGGTAAATGACTTGTATATCAACAACATCACAGCGTTGGAAAAAGCAGCGAATTCTCCTGATTCCAGCGTCGATTCCTCTGACATAGATATCGATGGCC
>CAYTTD010000232.1:0-3971 GCA_964440595.1 uncultured Gaiellales bacterium | reverse complement strand
TAGTTTGTTGACGTCTGTAAGCACGCATCAACCATTGGTTCGCACGTCAAGGTAGAAGGGCCGGCGCAATGTGGAACCGTTGATATGCCCGCTAACGCGTCGCGCAGCGCGTCAAGGTCATTGAGTGAAGCGATACGGTAGTCAAGCTCAAGCTCCTCAGCAAGGCTCCGTATCGCGGTTTCGTTTCGACCGGCAAGGACCGGATTGTCACCATTCGCCACTGCCAATCGGGCGGCCAGCTGGCCTGAGTAACCGTTGGCTCCGTAGATCATCCATGATTTAGTCAATGACTAGTCCAATTGCTATTCTGGTGACGGTGCCATCAGCTACAAAAAAGTCGGTGACGATAGATCCCGCATCACCAGGGCCAACGCGGCAAATACCTGGGTCGGTATCGTCACACTGAGCCGAGGCAAACGAGCTCTGAACGTCTTCCAATGATGACCCAACTCTAATTCCTTCAGTGGTTGAATCGTCAGGGCTGGTTGTCTCGATGAACACCACAGAGTTGTCAGGCCTGGAAACACGTACCACCAGCGATTCTCCCCACGTAAGCTCATCAAACTCACCGAATTCACCGGAAGCATCTCTTTTGGAATCCGGCTCACCCAACTCCTGCGTAATTGCACTTAGCGAGTCGTCGATGTTTATTCCACGAATTCCTTCACCTGGCACTATTGTCGCCACCACTTCGTCTGGCTCTTCGTTCGTCTTCGTGGTTTCTGAAGTTTCGTTGGTCTCACTGGTTCCCGAGGTCTCGGTTTTGGTCGCCGTTTTCGTTGTCTTGGCCTCACCATCATCAGAGCTCTTTGGCTTGGTATCAGAGTCGCTGCAGCCTCCGAGGATTGCTGCTGCCGTGAGGATCGCGAAAATGCCGAAAGTTGTGAGTCTGCTCATAGTGGTGCCCCTCCTGATTGAGTGTGCCACAATGCATTGTGCTTCAGTGTGTATCCGGCTAAACCTTAGACGGCAGATCGAGCTGCATCATTGGTGTGAGGCGCAGAGGTGTTTGGGTTGTCCAGGGTGGAACACGAACCCATCATAAGTTCGAAACTTTGATGTGGAGTGAAAATGGGGGAAGTAATGTCTACTCACTTCTTGGCGTTGAGCAGCGCTGCCACTGAATTGATTGCAGGCGCGTCAGCGACTATCTGGACTCGCGGAGCAGGCGCGGCAGTGCTGGGCGAAGTCTCGGGAACGCTTCAGCATCAGGCTCGGCCATTGTTGAACACAGCAATTAAGAGCTTTTCTGCTGGTGAACCACCAGTGGTAGTCGAAAATGTTCGTGCAGCCATTCAGGCTATTGTGTCTGCTGATTCCAAGATTGGTGCAATGCAAGGCGGGCTCGTTGATCGAAGCTCCCGGGTCATACTGAGTGATCTGGGTGAGGCTGTGCGTCTACTGCAGTCCTGAGCACTGGGCGCTTCAGGATTTGTGGCGACGGTTGCTGGGCATAATGAATTGCCACACGTTCCACAAGTCTTGGATTGGATGCTGAATTGTGAAGTCACGCTTCGCGCTGGTAACAACCTTGTTAATGATGACTACGATTCTGGTAATCGGAGGTATGTTGGGTGGAGTCACCGGTAGTGACAGCAAGCGGGGTGTTCGCGGCTCGAGCGCTAACGGCAAGGGCTCGGCAGCGATATCGACAACACCCGAACGAACCGTGCCTGGCGAAATGCAGTTCATGGATGACTTCAACAATCTTGAAGAGCCAACAAGAAGTGGTTGGGCTGTCGTCAACGAAACTGCGACCGGTGGCTCCTCAGCCTGGTCTGCATATGCTGGATCTACCAGCGGTGTGCTGAAGCAGGGCGCCGCCGTTGGTGGTGAGATAGCTGGGGCTCCTTACGCAGACCCGGGTACCTACGTTGTAGGTGGCAACTCTGGATGGAAAGTTGTTGATGCTTCTACCCGCATGAAAACGTCAGGAGATGGCGCGATCGGGTTAATGATCCGTCATGCATCCAACTCGAGGTGGATTCGTTTTTCGTGGAATCAAAGGGCTGGCGTTCAGACGTTGGTGAAACGGTCAGGCGCAACGTATAAAGAGCTTGCCACCCGCCCCGCCGAGTTACCGGTCGGTGCGTGGCAAGTGATCCGGGCCAGGGCAGAAGGTTCCAAAATAACCGTTTGGGTCAATGGGGATCAGGCCTTTAGTGTTACGGACGACGAGGTTTCGTCCGGAAAAATTGGGCTCTACTCCTGGGGGAACGGGCCAGCCTACTTTGATGACGTTGACGTTAGGGCGTCGGCTTCTACTGGTTTTACAATTGCTGTTTTACCGGATACCCAGTTCTACTCCGCCTATGACAATGGCGTTTTTGAGGCTCAAACTGAGTGGATTGCCAAGAATCGTGGAGCAGAAAGAATTGCATTCGTAGTTCATGAAGGAGATGTGGTTGGGGCGGGGTGCAATGCGTCTCAGTGGGCTGTTGCGTCGCGCGCGATGAGGAAGCTCGCAGGAAAAGTTCCCTATGCAATAACTCCAGGCAATCACGACATCATCATGTACGCCAGTGACGGTTGTGGCAAAGCGGGCATGGGAGACAAGTTCATCGACCGATCGTTTTTCAACAGCTATTTTCCCCTTTCGCGCCTGAAGGCGGATAACCCGTTTACGTGGTCCGGTGCATATATAGAAACAGACTCATCAAACACGTGGCATACATTTACTGCAGCAGGTGTTAAATACCTTGTAGTCGCGCTACAGTTTGGACCACGTAGCACAACTCTTGAAGGCATCTCAAGGAAGATTTCGGAGTACCCGGATCACAAGGTGATCTTGTTGACGCACGACTACCTTTCGGCGGCAAATACGGTTCGCGGAGTCGCCTCAAATGCATGGAGCGTAGAGCACGCCCTGGCCAGTATCGGCCGCAACATGACCACTGGTAAGTGCCTGGTCGATTCGACAACAGGCTTGGACGTCGCTGAGTGCCAGCGCTGGCCGAAAGACATTCAGGAGAAACTTCTCAAGCGCCACCCCAACATCCAGTTTGTCTTTAGCGGCCACGTAGTTCAGTGCCAGGATGCAACATCAAAATCAGCGCTGGATCCGAACGGCACATGTGGAGGTGGTCCGACCAAATCAGGATGGGCTGGTCGCCTTTCCAAGCGCTATGCGACCTGCACTGTGAGTTGCACTACCTACCAGATGCTTGCCAACTACCAGGGAATACCACCAGCTGGTGGAAACGGCTTTATGCGCCTGATCAGGGTGGATCCGGCAGATTCAGCGGTTGCTGTTCAGACCTGGTCTCCAACCCTTGGCACATGTCTTTCAGACAACCGCAACAAGTTCAGTTGGCCGGCTACAGGAGTTTCGTTTCCGCCAACACCGTGCCCTGCTTCGTAAGCTATTAGTTGACAATAATCAACTATTCGGTGCTTGTAATTGATGCTTGTTGGCCATACCATTCCTCACAGCAATCACAGAGGAAAGGATTCCGACATGAACATTAACTCAGTACAGCTGCCACATTGGCCAGAGCCCGCGAAGGCAAATCTGCCGAACCGCGAGTGGAAGGCACCACACAACACTTGGCTGAACGGCAGCAAGCCTGCGCCAGACCTACCGGGTTCAAAGTTTGCTGGCGAAGCAGAAGTTACTTTGCTTGCAAGACATACGCAGCAAGGCGACTTCGAGCCTCACACGGGTGATTTCCTGGTGCCGATTTTTGGTCGTATTGATGGGCAACCTGATCCTTCCCACCTCTTCTCTACATTTGAAGATGCGCTGGCTGGAGCGAGAGCGTTGTCGGTGGGAGGTGACAAGCCCGCGATAGGTATCGTTGATAACTCGGTCTTTGGTTCCAGGAAGCCGTTTGAGCTTCGAGAACTGAGCACTATTCAGCATTCAAGTGTTGTTGATGTGCACTTTGAGGGCGGGGTCGCGAGCGGTTGCAGGAAATGCGGGGAGCCCGCACCCATCATCGATGCACGATTCGGCGGTGAGAGTAGAGACT
>CAYTTD010000231.1:0-3996 GCA_964440595.1 uncultured Gaiellales bacterium | reverse complement strand
TCCCCTGATAACGCTGCTGCAACGCTGCCAATCTCTCCTGATTCTCGGGCGTCAGCCCCCCGGCAGAAACAGCAAATTCAAGCTCATCTATCTGAGCCTTGATGTGATCGAGCTCGGCGACCCCGACGCTCAGTGCCACCGTGAGCCGATCAGCAAATCTTCTGACATCTTCCCTGGTGCCGAGCTTTGACATCTCCGATACCGGGTCTACATTTCCATGGAGATAAGTCTCCCACCCTCGACTCTGACCATAGTGCTTCTCCATGGCTCTCTGAACGGCGTTGACGTTATCTGCCGTAAATGATGATTGAACGTTTAACCTGGTTCCTTCGACCCGGGTAAACCGCTCTTCCAGCTTGGCGATAGCCTGGCTAGCATTTGGGTCGGCCAGCAACTCTGGATCTTTTCGAGCCGATTCAATCAACGTGGCCAGTGAATCACGCTCAGCGGTAAGCCTTTCAAGCACTGAGGCTACGTTTGGGTTGGCTGATGGAGATGCGACCAGTGGCGCTGGGGCTCCAAAACTTACTGAAGCACGCCGCAGAGCTTCGTGCAGGGATCCGCCGCCTCCTCCCACTACAGCGGGCGGCGCAGGACTAAATGAAGTAGACATTGAAGCAGATCCGGTTCCGGGCGCAAAACCGCCAGGTGCTGCCGACGGTTGCACATCAGAGCCACCGGTGCTGGCACCGGTGACCAACGCTGCATACGCGCGGGCATCCGTTATTGATCCTGCAAAGGCCACGATTTTCTCCTGCTTTTCCTCACCCGCATATCGCGGTAAAAAGCCTGCATGTTGCGCATAATTGGCCGCTGAAACAGGCCTTCTTTCGGCCGGCAGACGAACGGAATCAACAACCACGAAGTGGCTGCAAAATACCTATTTTCGCTCGCTGGGGGCCACTGGATGGCCGACGTTGATTAGACGCTTCAGCGACCTTGACGACGAGCCGGGAAGAGAATCACTTCCCGGATAGACCTCTGGCCAGTCAAAAGCATCACGAAGCGATCAATTCCCATGCCTAGTCCACCCGTTGGAGGCATGCCATATTCGAGTGCACGTATGTAGTCAAGATCCATCTGCTCGGCAGTATCATCACCAGCATCAGCGAACTGCTTCTGCTCAACAAATCGTTGATACTGGTCGGCCGGATCATTCAGCTCGCTGAAGGCGTTGGCAACCTCCATTCCAGCCATAAAGAACTCGAATCTCTCAGTCACGTCTGGATCATCGGCCTTGCGCCTTGCAAATGGAGACAACTCAACCGGATAGTCGGTAATGAACGTCGGCTCGATGAGGTCGCCTTCAACGAATATTGTCAATAGAGCGTCGATGAGTTTGCCACGCGTTTTATCAAGTTTCGAATCATGCCCAGCATTTTCCAGTGCAGCCCGCATTTCGTCTTCACTGGCTATCGAAATATCCACGCCACTCTTCTCGAGAATTGCATCGCACAACGTCTGCCGCTTCCATGTGCGACCGAGGTCTACCTGCGTGCCGTCCACATCAATAACCGTGCTACCGGTTACTTCCTGGGCGACCGTCTTGATCATCTCCTCAAAAAGATCCATGATGTCGACGTAATTGGCGTAGGCCTGATAGAGCTCGATCATCGTGAACTCGGGGTTGTGCTTGAAGCTAACGCCTTCGTTGCGGAAGTTTCTACCAATCTCAAAGACCCGCTCCATGCCACCTACGATCAGGCGCTTGAGATAGAGCTCAACCGCAATGCGCAAGTAGAGGTCAGCGTCCAGCTCATTGTGATGCGTCGTGAAAGGCCGCACCGCGGCACCGCCATAGATCGGCTGCAGAATTGGTGTCTCAACTTCATAGTAACCGCGGTCCTCAAGAAATCTCCTGATGGCACTGACGACCTTGCTGCGGGTGACAAATAGCTCTCGGGTTTCCTCGTTTACGGCAAGGTCAAGATAACGCCGCGAAAGACGTGTCTCAACGTCCGTCAATCCGTGAAATTTTTCTGGCATTGGCCGTAGGCACTTGGCAAGAAGCGATACTTTTGAGGCGGCAATAGTAAGCTCGCCGCGCCTGCTGCACATTATCTCTCCGTCGACTTCGATCCAATCACCTATGTCGAGAGACTTGAAATCGTCAAGCTGTGTTTCGCCAACGCCGTCGAGCGTTACAAGCAGCTGAATCCGCCCTGTGCGGTCAACAAGGTCAGCAAAGACCGCTTTACCGTGTCCTCGCTTCCCCATCAGCCTGCCGCATAGCGTCTGCTGCTCATTCGTTGATTCTCCAGCTGGCAGTTCTGCGTGAGCCGCCCGGATTGCGTCGATGTGGGTGGTGGGTTTTGCAGTGTACGGCCACGGATTAACTCCGCGGGATTCGAGAGCCGCCAGTTTGTCGCGCCTCTCCTGCATGATTCGTTGTTCGGTTGAAGCACTGCTTCCGGAGGCTTCCTGCACAGATTCGGTCATGACCGTGGATCATAGCCGGGTGCAGGGGTTCGCGTCAGGCGGCCTGAGCAACCCAGGCAGAACCATTGAAGTATTGAGCGGCACCGTTCGAGAAGATATGCATTGGCGCGGCACCACCGGATAGCGGCGATGTTGCTGCTCCAACAATAGACCCGAAGAAGGAGTAGTAACGCCCATCAGCTCCTTGCATGGTGACCCATCGCTGCCACTTGTCTCCGCCCCCTGCCTTCGCTCGGTCAGCCATAGCTGCTGATGTGGCTTCTTCCGGAGTCGCATAGCCAGCTTCGCTACCAACCACTACCCTTTGAATCTGGAGCTGGCCGCCACGTATCGTTGCGCCAGATGGTGCGTATGTCGTAGCAACTTCAAATGTTCTGCCAAGAACGGCTTGAGGGACCTGAGACGATCCTCCGCCGCCTACTACCTGGTTTCCTTGAGCGGGCACCTGGCTGGTGGTGCCTGGCGTTGTACCTGTTTGCCCGGATGGCGCATTTGCCGGGCCACTCGGCGCAGACGCCTGCCCATTCGGAGCCGCCGACGAACCTGGCACAAACTCCCTGAAGGAACTCTGGCCACTGGCACTCCAGTCGTAGGCTACCCACTTCATCTGTCCTTGAGGTGCCCCGACGTAGCGAAGGGCGTGCCACCCAACGACGTTGCCATGGGTTTGGGGCAATGGCGGTTCCTGACCAGTTCCTGCCGTAGCAACGAACGGATAGAACTTTCCATTCTGCTCGATTACAACCCATCTCTGGCCAGAGATACCTTGCGAGTTTGTAGACATTGCAGATTTTGCGGCTGCGTCAGCTTGAGCCAAGTCCGCATAGCCGGCAGCATCACCGATTGGTTGACTGATCACGAACATGGCTTTGTCGGCAACCTTGCCAAGATCAGAGATTGCCTCGCCTAAAATTATTGATTTTCCGACCAGAGCCTGAGGTGTAACAGGGCCCGGATCGGCCGGAGCAACTGCACCTCCGCTACCTGTAACCGAACCGCCAGGAGTAGCACCGGGCGTTGTAGCGGCTCCAGGGTTTGAGGCTCCGGGGCCTGAGGCTCCTGCTACGCCAGTATTACCGCCCGTAGCATCGCCGGCCCCCTGCCCAGGCACTGGAACACTGCCACTCGAAGAGGTTCCGCCAATTCCTGGCTCACTGGGAGCAACCTGACCTGCGGCTCCCGCTGGCCCGGCTGCACCAGCCTGGCCCGTAGGCGCACCAGTAGCATTTGGGTCGCCAGCCGCGCCAGTTTGCGCACCGCCGCCCTGAGCAAGCATTGCCTGGGCCTGCTTCAACTCCTGATCCTTCTGCTGGAGCATTGTCATAAGCTCGTTGAATTTCTGATCAAGCGCCGGGGCAACCTGCGTCTGGAACTGCTGGTCATATGCCATCATTCCCTCCTGCACGCCTGCCTGTTTGCCCACTTGAATGCCATTTGCTTTGAATCCATATGCGGTCAAGCCCAAACCGGTAAGACCGGTTCCGATTCCAAGCCACCTCATCCATGGCTTTCCGGCAGTCCCTTTTGTCGCGTTAGCAGCGATTTCTGCACCTGCGG
>CAYTTD010000230.1:0-4017 GCA_964440595.1 uncultured Gaiellales bacterium | reverse complement strand
TAATTCCTTTTATCAGCGAGCCAAACGAATCCGTTGTGCTGCTATTGCTAGCTGACAAGCTTGACTCCAGATCCAGACTGTTGAAGCCGTTCAAGGGAAAGAAATCCCTGATTGATTGCAAAGGCCCGGCCAACGCTGTCGAGGCGGGCAAGTGGGCTCTGCAGGGGTTCGCGGAAAATGGCAAAACCGTTACCGGCAAGCTGGCCAGCTATCTCGTCAGCAAGACAGGTTTTGACAGCCTTGAGAGGCTTCAGAGCGATATTGACCTTATCTGCGTTTGGGCTGGCGACGAAGAAATTTCGACAAAGGCGATTGATCAGTTTGCGACAATTCAGACTGAGGAAAAGGTGTGGGGGATCACAGACGCATGGGCCAGCCGTGATCACAAGACGCTTCTGCAGCTCGCAGAGCAACTGCTTGATCAGGGCGAGCATCCCGTAAGGCTATGCAACGTTTTGTCTAAGCATCTTGCCTCAGTTCACAAGGCCCGTTTCAGCCTTAGTCAGGGACTGCAGCCGCAGGCTGCCAAGGAGTACCTGGTCGCGAGTGGTGTCAACGACTGGGCAGCCCGCAGAATCATTGATCAGGCGCAGCGAATTGGCCTACCTCAAGCAGATGCTGCACTGACGCGAATTGCCATGCTTGATGCAGAGTTGAAAGGCGCCTCAACACTCTCATCCGGTGAGATAACTGCTGATGGGCGCAAGTCGATCCGCATCGTATTTGAGCGCGCACTCTGCGAGATGTAGGCGAAGCCGCAGGTTAGAGGATTACGCCTCTTCGTCAGAGGGAGCGTCTTCTGACGTCGCTTCCGCTTCCGTTGCTTCGGTATCTGCAGCTTCGGCAGGCGCCGCTTCGGCCTCAGCAGTGACAGGCTCAGCAGTTTCAGCTGGTGCCTCGACTACGGCCTCAGTGGCTACTGCAGCGTTCACTGCTTCGTCCTTCCTGGTCTTCTTGGCGCGCACAGGGGCAGCCTTCTTCTTGGCCTTTCGCACGACCTTTGCTGCCTTCACTGGCTCAGCATTCAGGGCGCGCCAGGCGCGAGCCTTCTTGCGTGCAGCAGTGTTGGAGTGAAATACCTTTCGGGCAATGCCGCGGTCAAGGAGCTTAACGAGCTGACCATGAGCTGTTTCAGCGCCCTCCTTGTTGCCAGCATTTACCTGATCAACAATGCTTCGGAACAGCGTTTTTGCCGTTGAGCGATACCTGAGATTCTCCATCCTCTGGCGCTCGGAAACCCGAATCCTTTTCTTCTGCTGCTTTATGTTAGCCATTACGAACCTTTCAGGATCAATACGCGTTTCGACGGCGGGCAGCGCCGACGAACGATGAATTTATCACGGGAGCGAGGTTTGTTGCTACACCGTCTGAGATACTGCGCCGGTGAGCGTGGCAGGGAACAGTGACCGACGCGAGCGCGGCATAGCGACAATCATATTTGCGGCAGCAACACTTTTTTCCCGCTTTGCCGGCGTTTTGCGGCAAATGGTTGTAGCCGCGATCTTTGGTGCCTCAACGACGCTAAGTGCCTTTACAGTCGCGGTTCAGATACCAAATCTGATCCGTGCCCTGGTAGCCGATGCAGCATTAAGTGGCGCTTTTGTACCTGTGTTTACCGACCTCGACGAAAAGGGTGAGCGCGACAAGGCATGGGCTTTGGCAAGCTCCCTGATAACTTTGGTACTGGTTGTTCTGGGGCCCATATGTGTTCTTGTTGCGGTAGCCGCACCGTACGTTGTTGCTCCGCTGATTGACGAGAAGGCATTTGGCGCCGAAGCGGTCGACCTCACCGTTAAGCTCACGCGAATCCTTATGCCCATTGTGGTGTTGATGGCTGCCAGCAGCGTTGTGACAGGCATTCTGAACTCCTACGGGCACTTCACCGTGCCGGCACTCGCGCCAGTTGCCTGGAACTTCGTGATCCTCGCAGGTCTGCTCGCCATTGCCCCATTTGTCGGCAAGGAAGCAAAAATATTTGTCTATACCGGCGCTGTGTTGGCAGGCACAGTGGTTCAGGCCGTTCTGCCAGTTCCGTGGTTGCGCGGCAGAGGAGGCAGGCTGCGTCTTGGAAGATTGTCCTTAGCTGACGCGAACCTGCGACATGTACTCATATTGATGCTGCCTGTCACATTGAGCCTCGGGTTGATCAACCTGCAGCAGCTGATCGACATAACCTTCTCCAGCCACGTGCCCGCCCATCTGATGACACCAGGCGTTGACAAGGGAGCCGGCCCGGCGATCCTTGATAACGCTTTTCGCATATACATGTTGCCGCAAGGTTTGTTTGCAGTAGCTATTGCGACCGTGTTTTTTCCGTCGCTTGCCAGACACGCCGCCAGAAAAGACATGGATGCGTACCGCGAGACATTTGCTGATGCGATTCGTCAGGTGCTGATACTCATGGTGCCAAGCTCCGTTTTTCTTGTCGTTCTTGCGCAACCTGTTACCAAGCTGCTCTATCAGCATGGTGAGTTCACTGCTGCCGATACCACGGCCGTTAGCCAGGCCCTGATGATGTACTCATTTGGCATCGTACTGAACGGTGTAGCTCTGGTGCTGATCAGATCATTCTTTGCTATACAGCGGACCTGGATACCGACCATCACCAGCGTGATGGTTTTGGTGGTCAACATACTGCTTGATTTCATCCTCTACGACACGATGGGAATACCTGGAATCGCGCTCGCAACGACCCTCGTGAATATGTGTGCCGTTGTGGTCATGCTTCTATTCATGCGCAGTGCCGCAGGAGTACGAGGAGGAAAGGTCATGTTGGTCTCGCTATTGGGCAGCCTCGTGGTATCAATCCTGGTCTGTGTGCCTGCCAGAGTGCTGAACACTCTGATCAACGACTCAGGGCTTTCCGGCTATGTAAGCCAAAACGGAGCTGAATTGATTGCGATGATCTGTGCCTGCCTCGTCGCGGTTGGCGGATATCTGTTCATAATGCACATTGCCGGATTCGCCAACCTCCACCAGATCATGGCGGTGATGCGAAGAAGGCAGGTTGCGACTGAACAAGGAGGTTCGGAAGAATGAGCGAAGTGCGCTTTCTACATCCAAAGCTGTTAATGGCGTCAGCAATATGCGCGATGGTAATGATTCCCACTGGCATGATATTGACATCACTTGGAGTGTTCGTGTTAAAGGTCTCAGGTGGCGCAGCAACGGATACGAGCCTCGTAATTCTCACTGCCGGATTCGCGGTTAGTGATTTCTGGGGTGGTGGAATCGTGAAGCACCTCACTCGTGCCGCTGACCGTGACGTTGCCATTGCCTGGCTCATAGCAAGATCCGTCATACTCGTTCTCTTTGCCCTGGTCTTCTCGAACCTGCTCATTCTGGTGCCCATCCAGCTGGTAGTAGCACTGGGAGCGGCTTATGCCGGTGCGCGCGTTGCAGCTGCTCAGAGAATGCTTCGAAGCTCTCGTGAGGCGCGCAACCACTGACGCCATGTTTCCTGTTTTAGGCCATGCCTACTCAAACCATGTTGGGTTCATATCCTTTGACCCAGCCTCTTTGGGAATCATTATCGTGGCTGCGCTTCTCTACCTGCGAGCAATCAACATCCTTGGAAAACGAAATCGCAAACCCGCAAAGTGGCAGATAGCATCGTTCTTTGCCGGCCTTCTTTGTCTCGTGGTAGCAACCCAGACCATCGTAGATGGTCTCTCGAACATCTTTCTTTCAATGCATATGGCTCAGCACCTGTTGCTTGCGGACATCGCCGGACCGTTACTCATGATTGGCGTCAGAGCGCCTGCTATTTACTTCTTCTGGCCAAAGAAGTTGATGACCTTCGTTGCGCGGCAATCGTCAATCAGATCCTTCTGGCGACTTCTGCGCAAGCCACCGGTCGCTTTGACCATCTGGCTGACGATTCTCATCGTTTGGCACCTCCCGGGGCCATACCAGGCAGCGGTGCGCAACGATTGGATCCATTACCTTGAGCACGCAACGTTTGCGCTCGGTGGACTCCTGGTTTGGTGGCCTCTGCTCGACCCAACTCACGAAAGA
>CAYTTD010000229.1:0-4018 GCA_964440595.1 uncultured Gaiellales bacterium | reverse complement strand
GATATGAAGACAATCAAGGTTGATGGAAATGACGTACTCGCGGTATATCAGCAGACGTTGAAGGCGGCGGAGTTTGCAAGAAGCGGACATGGTCCGGTGCTTATTGTTGCTGAGACATGGCGCCTCGAAGGGCACTATGTTGGTGACTCCGAAGGGTATCGCCCCAAGGGCGAGGCGAAGGAGTGGCGCAAGCAGCATGACCCGATCAATCGGTTTGAGGCTTTGATGAAGGAACACGGGGTCGAAGAAAGCCAGATCTCTGACATATGGGCTGAGGTTGAGCAGGAGATGGACGACGTTGTTTCCCGCTCGCGCGCAGCCGAGTTGCCAGTTGGCAGCGATGCCATGCAGCACGTGTACGCGGAATTTCCTTATGACGGACCGGTTCGGTTGTAGCCGAACCGATGCCTATGAGCCGAGCTGCCGGGGCTCACAATGCCAAGATGTTCGTGTTGGCCTAGTTCACCTTATACGGCGATCAGGTGACATTTTTTTCACGTTCTCACCACTCTTTTTTCACAAAATGTGTGAATCCCGTGACAACTTGATGTCTACGATTTGTTGTCACACCACAAGTCCATGGATACAACCGATGAATAGAGCCCTAAACCGAAGATGGCGCGACTACGCAACTCGTTCGGGAAGGCGGCCCGTCCGTGATTTCATCATGTCACTGAATGACAGGGAGGTTGCGGATATCATTGCAGCGATGAAGGATGTCGCGCGTAATGGATTGTCGGCGGCGCGACATTTGGAGGGAGATATTTACGAAGTTCGTGCGTACAGCGATCAGCAAACGTTTCGAATATTGTTTGCCAAAGAAGGGCGATATGGGCAGGTGCTTCTCGCGCTTAATGCCTTTTCAAAAAAGCAACAGAAAACACCGCGCAGGCAAATAATGCTTGCCAAGCGACGACTGGTTGACTGGCGAAGCAGGAAGAGTGGGGACTTGTGAGCAAATTGCTTTCATACTATATAAAGGATACTATTAGTAATATACAAGACCCGTGGAGCTTGCTATCCAATGAGTGACTTTATTGAGGAAATAATCACCGAACGAAGCCGGAGGAGTCGACACTTCCCCGCCCTTGTCGAGGCGGCTGAAAACCGGCGCAGTCTTTTGCGCGCTCTTGCAAGCACGCGCGAGGAGTTGGGGCACACTCAAACTGAAGTAGCGGCGGCAATGGGAACGTCCCAATCACAGATTGCCAGGCTTGAAGCCGCAGATTGTGATATTCGGCTATCAACGATAGAGAAGTTTGCATCGGTACTGGGCAAACGCATCGAATGGCGGTTGATTGACCGGTAGGCGAAGAGTTTTGACTCAATTTGTTCCCACCCCGTCCATTGGCATTGCCCGTCTGCAACACTAGTAAATCAAAATAGTTGCAAAACACCTCACGATTTGCAACTTTCTGCAAAACACACTTGTCAAAATAGACAAAATGATGCAAAGTTGATCATAAGCACATGTTTGCATGACCTTCCCCACGTGGTCTGCAGGCAAAACGGCAGTCCGACAAGGAGCCCCCAAGTGCCGTCGATCAACAGGAACATAAACAATCTACCGCCAGGCGCAGGGCGCGCAGCAGCGCCGCCAGCGCCAACTCCGCAACCAGGTACGCTGGCTCCAACCCCACCACCGTTCCCAAATGTTGGCGGGGGCGGAGGATCAAGCCCTGGCTCCCCCGTTACTCAACCGGCTGCTCCAGGTGGAGGCACAGGCGCCCCCGGCACCCCGGTTTCAAATCCAGGCACCGCCCCGACAACAAATCCGAATGGCACTCCCATCGTTGGCGGCCCTGACACGGGCTCAGGCGCGAAGCCAGCAAATGGTGGAGGCCCTGCGGCTGGCAATAACGCCGGCGCTGCGGATGGGGGCGGAAGCCGCCCCGGCCCAAAAAACGTTGGAACGAAGTTGCGTGGGCGCAAAAAGCCAATTCGGGTTCGCGTTGGTGGTGGAGGCGTATTTGGATTTCCTCCCCCTGCCCAAAGTGCAAAGTCGCATAGCGCTCCGAAGATTCATTGGGGCAAGGGTTGGACCCGCGTCAACACCCCGCGTGGTTACTACATGCTTCACAGTAGCGGCGCAAAAGCATTTCCCGGAGTTCAGCCCCGCGTTAGTGCAACGCCAAATAGCAAGGTGCAGATCGTTGACACCGAATTCGGTCGCGCAAAGCGCTTCCCCGACGGCACGACAATCGGCTTCCTCAGCGACGGCGGAGCTTACAAGATTGGCGCTGATGGATCACGCTCGCGCATAGCCTTCGGCGACTACACCTTCGGCGGCGTGAAGGCACGCGTATTCGAAGCTTCTACGGTTTCAGCAGTGACAACCGATGGGCGCTACATGCGCTACGACTCGTCTGGCAACGTGCGGTTTGGCCGAGGCAAGCGCCCCGGCGCTGCTGGTGCAAACTCACCGGCCACTCCGGCTGCGGGCACAGTTGCTGGCGGCGGCGGCGCGAGCGCCAATGGCACCAATGGTTCCGGCGGCACCAATGGATCTACAGGCACCACAGGTGGAAACCCCAATCAGAAGCCCAACGGCACTACAGGCACTGGTGCTGGATCGGGCACGGGCGCTGGCACCGGAGCAACTGGTGGTGGAGGTGCATCGTCCTCTGCAGGTGGAACGGGCAGTGCAACGGGTGTTCAGCAGATCAATCAGATGCCGGCACTTCTGAACAATGTAATGCAGCAGCTCCAAAGCGTTATCCAGCAGCTCACAGCCGTGATTCGCGGAATGATGGCCAACATGGAGGGTGGAGGAAATCCTGCTCTCATGGGCGCCGGTGGCGCTGGCTTCAACGGCTTGCCAGGCGGCCTGGGTGGGGCATTTGCAGGCGCATCAACCCAGATGGCAAATCCGATGTACGCAAGTGACCTCGCGTCATCGCTCGGTATGCAGGGCGTCACGGCTGGCGGCGCAATGACTCCTTCTCAAATCAACAATCTCACGACTGCCATCAATCAGCTTGTTGCCGTAACTGGCGCTCTGGGTGGAGGCGCATCAGCACTGCAACGCCCACCTCAGTTTGGCGGCTCAATGAATCCGTTCGGCGCCAACATATTCGGCAGTGGCGCTGACGCAAGCTCACCATTCAGATCTCCAGCATCAGCTGGCGGCGTGACGGCGGATCCTCGCCTGATGCAGATGCAGGCTGCCGCTGACATGTCGGCTCTGCTCGACTCGCCAGATTCATCGGAATCAGAGGGCGCCGGCTTCTGAATTTCCCGTAATGGCGGGCTTTATGGCTGACGCCGAGGGCAACGGTTGATAGCCTATGGGGCATGAGCCCAACCATGACCTACCGAGAAGCCGTGCGACTAGCGATGTCAGAGGAGATGCGGCTCAATGAAAACGTCTATCTCATTGGTGAAGACATAGCTGAGATGGGCGGTTCGCAGGGCGTTACCAAGGGAATGCTCGCCGAATTCGGCGACAAGAGGGTGCGTAATACGCCGATCAGCGAGGAGGCAATTGTCGGCGCTGGCATCGGTGCGGCAATGACTGGTCTCAGGCCAATCGTTGAGATCATGTACTTCGACTTCACAGCCATCTGCATGGATCAGATTTTCAACCAGGCAGCGAAGTGGCGCTACATGACGGGCGGGCAGGTGAACGTTCCACTGACGATTCGCACACAGGGCGGTGCCGGATGGCAGTCTGGGGCGCAGCACGCCACTATGGTTGAGGCATGGTTTGCGCATGTGCCTGGGCTCAAGGTTGTGATGCCGTCGCAGCCCGACGATGCGAAGCTTCTCCTGAAGGCATCGATCCGCGACAACAACCCTGTGTTATTTGTTGAGCATCGAGATTGTTATCCGAGAAAGGGAGAGGTGCCCGAGGACGTCGACGCGGTTGGTGAGATTGGAGTCGCGCGTGTGCTGCGGCAAGGTACCGACGCTACCGTTGTAGCGTGGTCAGTCAGCGCATGGCACGCACTCGAAGCTGCCGAGAAACTACAAAGTGAGCACGGCATAAGCATTGAAGTCATCGACCCGCGTACGGTGC
>CAYTTD010000228.1:0-4021 GCA_964440595.1 uncultured Gaiellales bacterium | reverse complement strand
GCACCAGGCTGAGTTGGCAGAGCAAATGCGATGCCCTTGTCGCTCTCAACGACCTTTCGGGCCCGCTCTACGTCCTCACTCTTCACCACAATCTGCAGCTGGCCAGGTGCACCTTTTCCAAAGGCATCCTGCATCGCCGCGTAGCCAATCCTGGATCCATCACTCTCTGGCACGACCTTGATTGATGGCATGCCCGTCTCAAGATTTGTCACCGGGATCGCCAGTGCGACGAGCACGGCTAGCGATGCAAGTCCGAATCTCCATGGGTGAGCCCAAAGGCGCTGTGCCCACCGCTCAAACTTTGGTGACCTGTGCTCTCCGGCGTGTGCCCACGGCAGAGCACCTTTGTCGATTTTCTTACCAAGTCTGAACAGAACTGCCGGGAGCAGAGTAAGAGTTGCGATCAGAACGAAAAGTACAGAAACCATGATTCCCGCTGCCATTGATCTGAATGCCGGGCTGGGTACCAGCATCACTGCAGAAAGTGAGATGAGTACCGTGACACCTGAGAATAGAACGGCTTTGCCAGCAGTATCCATGGTTTTGACGACTGAGTCGAGCGGGGAGCTGCCACTTCCAAAGAACTCACCCCGAAATCTGTGCACCATGAAGAGTGCGTAGTCGATGCCCAGCGCAAGCGCAAACATCAGTGCAAAGTTCATCGCCCAGATCGAGATGTCAAACACTCCGGTACCCAGGTAGAGGAGACCTGCCGAAGACACCAGGCCGATGATGGTAAGCATCAGGGGGAGACCGGCCGCCACGAACGCGCCAAATGCAAGCACGAGGATTGCGAGCGTGACTGGCCACGAGATCAGCTCAGACTTCATCATCGCCTCTCGGTTGGCCTCGTTGAAGTCAGCCCACATGCCGGGCGCGCCTGTCAGGCTCGCTTTTATGGTGCCTGACCCAATCCTGTTCACCGTATCTTTCAGCTCTGATGCCGCGGCAACCATCTCGGTGGGAGTGCCATTTGCGGTACCCATGATTACCGCGGTCTTGCCGTCCCGTGAAACCGAAATACCCGGCTGCGGCATGACGACGTCGCCGACGTGTTTGCTCGTTCTGAGCTCGTCTCGAACTTCCTCAATGACCTTGGTGAATGAATCATCACCAAAGCCTGCCTTTTCTGAGTGCACTACAACGACCAGCGCACTGCTTGATGCTCCGCCAAATTGATCATCCAGAACCTTTCTTACGTCAACCGACTCAGAGCCTGTTGCCTCCCATCCAGCGCCTGAGAGAGCATGCTCAACCTTGGGAGCAAATGCGCCAAGCGTGCCAGCCACCACCAGCCATGCAACTATCGTCAGCCTGAAGTGAATCGAGGTCCATCGGCCGCTGCGCCCCAGAGCTCCGGCGTGGTGTTGGGTCACCTTTGTGGGGGGATCAACCATTGTCTTTTCATTTTTGTCTACCAGCGTTGTAGTCATCGTGGGCATCCTCTCTCTACTCCAAAAACTCTTTCAATCACGTAAGACGCCGGGCAGTTGCCAATCGTGACGTACATCCACTGGCTTACGCCGACGAAGGCTGTAAGCAGCAGAAACCAGGTTGACACTGTTGCTGCCAGAATGGCGCTGAGTATGACCATGGTGCCCGCCATTGAGAACAGTATGCGTTCGAGATTCCAGCTCATTATTGTGCTCCTTCCATCATGTTTATTAGTGTCTTCATCTGCCTTTGGGCAGAGCCACAGACCTGCTCACAAAGCTCGAATACGCTGTCGTCGGCGATGAAGTGAATGGAGTGGTTGCCCTCTTTGCGTCGTCCGACGATGCCGGCATCCAGCAGCACTCCAAGGTGCTTTGAAACGTTTTGTTGTGACGTCTTGAGCGTCGTTGCAAGGTCGCCCACATTCGACTCGGATTCGCGCAACAGGTCGAGTAAGCGAATGCGGGTTGGATCGCCAATGACGCGGAAGCGCCTGGCGATGAGATCGGCGAGATCTTCGGGTATGGGTCTTGGCAGCATGTTCACTCCATTCAGTAATACAACTATACAGTAGTATAGATGTTATCGGGTCTGGGTCAATGCCGGTACGAGAGGAAATTGGTGAAATGTGTGTAAATCTCCAGTCTGTGGGAGGATGGAAGCGCCTGAGGTATACGTCTTCGGGCCAACAGCGCAAGGATGGCGCAATCTGAAACGTGCGATGACTGCAGGAGCAAAGGTAGGGGTGTTGAGATGAAGGGTTCTGGTTACGCAAGCTGTTCGCTGGATGATCTGGGTGAAGGCTACGGATTCAGAAAGGTGCGACCAGCTTTGGGGATTACCGCTTTTGGCGTGAATGCCATCGTAATGCCGCCAGGGCAGCAGGCCTTTTGGCACTTTCATGATGAACAGGACGAGCTTTACTTCGTCCATCGTGGGCAGATGAGGATCGAGGCGGGTGACCCTGACTCGCCTGACGCGGAGGTTTTGGAAAGCGGCGGATGTTTCCACGTTGAGAGCACAACGCCACGCCGTATTTCGAATGCGTCTGACTCAGACGACCTCGTGGTGCTGGTATTCGGCGCAAAAGACGGCTATGTCGGGCGCGACGGGCAACTCGTAGACATGAGTGATCTCGCAGCGCGTGCGAGATTCGGTAGTGGCGATCGCGGCGAGTGAAGGATGAGTGATTTTCTAACCTGTAGCGCCGGCAGGATCAGCTTGGCCCAATGATGGTGAATCATTGCCGTCGGCGTTGGCGCCGTCAGTGCCTTCAGTGTTGGCGCCGGCAGTGCCGCCATTGTTGGCGCCGTCAGTGCCGTTGCCTGTAGCGGTGCCGCTGCCGCTGCCGTTGCCTGCGTCGCCGCCGTTATCGTCAGCGATGGCGACTTCGCCACTATTGCTGCCTGCGTCGCCGCTTCCGGAACCGCTGCCAGAGCCACCGCCGCTGCCGCCACCCGTGGCTGCCGGCTTCTTGCCGTTAGGCTTGCCCTGGTTGCGGCCGCCTGGTGTGGTTGCTGCAGGTGCCTTGCCACCGCCGACCGTCTGCCGGTTACTGCGCAGCTTGTCTGTGATCTTTACGGTGATTGAGTCAGCTGCAACGCCGTTGTAGTCGTTGTCGCGTGACTTGACGACATGCTTGATGACCACGTTCTTGATGCCCTTGCTCTTCTTCTTCTTGTTGTATGCAACGATTTTCGTTTGTGGCCTGCGCCAGTTCTTTGGAGTGAACGTGATGGAAGGCTTCTTCTTCGTACCCTTCTTCTTGCCGGTGTTTCGAACCTTGATGGTGAGATCCTTAGGTGCAACCATTGTGACCGTTACGTCGTACTTTGGCTCCTGGGCCAGTGCGATCGTGTAGGTATCTGCCTTACCCGACCTTGTTACATGCGTATCACCGCTTGGCTCGCGAACCACGATGAGCGAGTCGTTGTCGATGATCTTGACCTCATGCTGCTGCGTTCCAAATGCCGCGTAGAAGGCATCCTGTGACTGTACAAAGATCTTGAGTTGATCGGTGTGGTCGCCCTCAGGATCGTCGTCGTCGATGGCGGAGATGATTACTCGCTGCGTTGTCTGCCAGATGGTTGAGTCAAAGCGCATGCTTGAGACGTTTGGTGCAAACTGACCGCCCTCGGCGCCGAAGTTGATCACGACTGGTGATGATGGCTCAGCGGAGAGCGATACGCGCAGCTCATCAGGATCGCCGCCCTCTTCGACAAGCAGGTCGTCTGCACCGTCGATCGTCAAGCCAGGTACGTCGTTGTCTGGTACCAGTACGTTGATGTTACCAATGGCCTGGCCGTTGTACTCTGGATCAGATGAAGTGACCGTGTGCGTGAAGGTATCTGTGTGGTTACCCTCAACCTGTGAGTCGTCAACAGCGGTTACTGCAACGATCTTTGGCGAGCTCCAGTCATCTGGAGTGAAGATGATTGAGCTTGGAGACGCGCCGGCCTCACCGTTCGCACTCGCTATATTGATCACCACGTTATCCCGAGGCTGGCTGTTGATTGAGAATGAGTAGGTATCACCAGAGCCACCCTCGGCTACTGCTGATGACCCATCTGTCTGCTCGACGGTAATA
>CAYTTD010000227.1:0-4042 GCA_964440595.1 uncultured Gaiellales bacterium | reverse complement strand
CCCGGGATAACGGCACGAGTGGGCCCGTTCTGGACAAGCTGTTCAGAACCGCGCTTGAGACCGGAAAACAGGTCAGGACCGAGACAGCAATTGGCAAGGGCAACGCTTCAATTGGATCAGTGGCCGCAGAGCTGCTCGACTGGCGTCTTGATGGTTTGGCGGGTCGGACAGTGACAATTTTGGGTGCTGGCGGCATGGGCATGTTGGCGTTGAAGTCACTTAGACAACGCGCAGATGTGGATTTGATTGTAGTGAATCGCGACCCCTTGCGGGCAGCCAGGGTTGTTGAGGAGCACGGTGGAAAGTCAGTGCGATTCAACGAGCTTTCTGACGCGGTTGCGGAGTCTGACGCTGTTGTAGCCTGCACAAACTCGCCACATGCAATTCTTCGGCAGGGTGCGATCGAAGCTTTGATCCAGGATCGAGGCTCTCGACCATTGGTGCTTCTTGATCTTGCTGTTCCGCGCGACATCGAGGCAGGGGTCGGAAGCCTTCCAGGGTGCCACCTGTACGACCTTGACGATCTGGAGAAGACCGTCGCCCGCAATCTGACAGACCGATCCATGGAGCTTTACCGGGTTGACCGCATTGTCAGTGAGCGGGTAGCTGAGTTCTGTGAGTGGCACCGCACCCGCGACTCAGTTCCAGCGATACGCGCCATTAGGCGAAAGGTAGAGGACGTCAGGTCTGGTGAGCTGGAGAGGTTCATGCGTCGACACAGCCATCTCGCTGCTGAGGATCGCCGGCGCATCGAGCAGCTGACGCACAGCATCATCAATCGCGTGTTACACAACCCAACGGTGATGATCAGGGAGTCTCAGTGTGAGACAGTTCTGCGAAACGCACTGTCACTGTTTGGGGCTTCTGTGCGGGAGTCGCATAAATCAATAGACGATGAAGAGCTGGCTCGGAAGTAGCTGACGATATGGGCGTCGAAGGGCAATTGAGAATCGGGACCAGAAAGAGCCCCTTGGCGATGCTGCAGGCGAAGCTGGTGGCCAGTCTTCTCCGGGAAAACGGCGTAGATACTGAGATCATCGGGATAAGCACACAGGGAGATCGTGACCAGCGACCGTTCAGGGAAATGCAAGGGCGCGGCCTGTTTGTTCAGGAGCTTCAATCGGCGCTGCTCCGTGGTGACATAGACATGGCGGTTCACAGCGCCAAGGACTTGTCGCTTGAGGCACAGGAAAAAACGACGATTGGTGCATACCCCGAGCGTGTTGACGCCAGAGACTGCCTGTGTGGTGTCAGTGGAGTGTCAGTTGCGAGGGAGTTAAGCAGCACAAGCGAAATAATCGATATTTTGGGCGATGTCAAACTCGATATCGGTACGTCGAGCGCCAGACGTTCTGCAGGTGTAAACACATGGAATGAGAAGTACTCTGCGGTTGACCTCAGGGGAAGCGTGGAGACCAGGTTGAGGAAGAGCGCTGAGCGCGGCGACGCAGCATGCATACTTGCCGCTGCAGGGCTAAAGAGGCTGGGGCTTGAGAAGCACATTAGCGCATTGCTGGGACCATCGGTTAGCGTGCCTGAGCCAGGGCAGGGTGCGCTTGCGGTGGAGTGCAGGTCTGATGACGAGAGAACAGTTGCAGCTCTTGCCAAAATTGATGATGTGTCAGTGCGGCAGCGAGTTGAAATCGAACGAAGAATAGCACTTGCTCTAGGGGGCGGATGTGAGAGGCCTGTCGGCGTTTACGTGGACGAGCACAACAAGGTTTATGTCTTTGCTCCAAAGACCGGTACAGATGAGTATGAGCAGGCAGAGTTCGAACTGAACGAATCATCCAACGACATAGATGAGATAGTCCTGAGTGTCACGGAGCAGTTTGGTGGAGGAAAGGTCTACCTTGTTGGCGCTGGTCCGGGATCTATTGACCTGATTACCGTAGGGGCAATGAACCTCGTAAGGAGCGCAGATGTTCTTGTATATGACCATCTGATTCCAGAGAGTATTCTCCAATATGCGAAGCCGGGCGCGGAAGCAATTTGCGCAGGAAAACGAGCTGGGGACCACACGCTTTCGCAGGATGAAACGAACCAAATTCTTGTCAGTCGAGCCCTGGGAGGCCAAACCGTTGTGAGGCTCAAGGGCGGTGACCCATTTGTCTTTGGCAGAGGGGGTGAGGAAGCGGCCTATTGTCGCGAAAACGGAGTCAGGTTCGAAGTTGTCAGTGGAGTGACAAGTGCAGTGTCAGTGCCTGCCGCCGCTGGCATACCAGTGACGCATCGCGGGATCTCTGACAATTTCACTGTCGTCACCGCTTCTGTTGGCGCCGACGGGCAAAGCGAACCCGACTGGAATTGGCTGGCCGCATCCTCTGGCACCGTCGTGATTCTCATGGGCCTGAGGAAGGTGCGGAAGATTGCTTCCTCATTGATCTCCGCCGGGGCGCCACAGACTCGGCCTGTAGCGGTAATCTCACAAGGCACCGAACCAACTCAGCGCACTGTCAGCGGCACCCTGTCAGACATTGCAGATCGTGTTGATGATGCCGGCTTGCAGACTCCGGCAATCATTGTTGTTGGCGATACCGTAAATTTGCGCGAGACGCTAAGCTGGCTTGAGAGCAGACCCCTGCACGACGTTCGGATTGGTGTTACGCGAGCACGCGCTCAGGCCGGCGAACTTACAAAGCTTTTGTCGGATGCCGGTGCACGAGTGGTTGAGTGCCCCGTAATCAAGATCAATCCAGTCAACGACGCTGAGCTTGATGCCATAGTTAAGGCTCCGCTACCTGAGTTAATCCTATTCACTAGCGTGAACGGTGTCGAGCGATGGTTTGAAGGAATCCGCAAAGCTGACCTGGACGCAAGGGCGATGTCTCATAGCCGTATCGGTGTGGTTGGCGACGCCAGCTTCAAGGCATGCGTTGCCAATGGCGTTCGTCCTGACATCATTGCGCCCAAGGGAAAGCGTACGGCAGCTGGACTGGCTGATGAATGTACGCAGAACATTTCTTCGGCGGCGACAGCACTGGTTGTTCGCGGCGACAGGGCGAGCGGAGAGCTGGTTGAGAAACTGCGTTCGTCTGGAGTCGAGGTTGAGGAGCTAACGGTCTATGAAAACGTGATCGAAAACGCCAGCGATGAATTGGTTGCATCCGTGCTTGAATGCGATGTGCTTACTTTTTCTTCTGCGTCTACCGTGACCAATCTGACCTCCATGATTAGTGATTCGCAAATCGGCCAGTCGTCGGCGACGGACATAACTTCAATCCCTTGCGTAACGATTGGCCCCCAGACTACTGCCGCGGCAACGAAAAGCGGATTTCAGGTGCACGGGGAGGCCAGAAATCCTGGGGTAGCGGGGCTTTTCTCAGAGGTGATCAATTGGCAGCGCAGAAGACAAAACCAGCCATGACACCTCAAGGATATTTGCCGAACGTGTCGTCGGGCATGTAGCATACGAACCCTTGGCTGGGTAGCTCAGTTGGTAGAGCACACGACTGAAAATCGTGGTGTCGACAGTTCGATCCTGTCCCCAGCCATTTTTCTTTGAGGAGGTTCGGTACGGTGACAAAGATAGCTGAGCTTGAGGTGGGCAGGCCAATTGAAGGCACCTATGCTGTGACACGATCGTCGCGGAGACTAAAGGCCAACGGCGATCCGTATCTGGTGTTGCAGCTAAGCGATTCAACAGGTCATGTTGAAGGCAAGGTTTGGCGCGATGCAGATCACTTTGCAACCGTGGCCCGAGAGGGCGACACGGTAAAGGTGGTCGCGACTCCTGGAACCTACAACGGAAAGATCCAGCTAGACATTCGCCGGCTGGAGCGGCTTGATGGCGGGGAGGACGTGAGCTTTGTTCCCGTTTCCTCGAGAGCCACCGATGATATATGGGGCGAGCTTGAGTTCCTGATCGATGAGATTGGTGACGCGCGAATCAAGGGTCTTTGCCATGCCGTATGGAACGGCGTGGACGGTGACCTTCTCAGGCGTTCGCCAGCAACTGTCGACCAACACCATGCATGGCTCGGCGGTTTGATGGAACACACAGTCAACGTGGCATCGGTTTGCCTTGCCGCTGCCGAGCGGT
>CAYTTD010000226.1:0-4047 GCA_964440595.1 uncultured Gaiellales bacterium | reverse complement strand
CGTCGCTAGTGCCGTCGATGTCATTCTCGGTCATCCAGATGTCGAAATACCCTCCGTCCGTGGGTGCGGCCGCAAACGTTTCCGGCACATTCAGCACGATCTTGGCGTGCGGATACTTGTCCGTGCTGTTGTCCAGCGCGGTCTGCGTGATGCCTGAATGTCCGCTATGCGTGTTGGCGTCCGAGGCCAAGGCAGCGGCCAGACTGATGACAGTCGTCGCGCTGCTGGCCATCTTCCATTTGACTGCCATGATTACCGCTCCGTGTTCAGAATCGCGCTGATGTCGCTGGTACTCAGCGTGCCCTCGAACACCAGATTTCCGGGCACAGCGTCCGAGCCTGTGCCGGTGGCGAAGATGCGCTCGACACGGTTCGCGGCACGCTTGCAATGGACGTACACAGCGGCACGCACCGCCAGCATCGCGGCCGTACCCTTCCATGCCTCGTCAATACCGGCCCGCACATTGGCTTTGCTCGGGTTTATCGCGGTAGAACCGTTGTCGAACAACCATTCCCAGATACGCGCCTTACCGACGCTCAGGTTGTCCACCTGCACCCAGTCGAACCCGTTTTGCATGATCTCATCTTGCGTGACGTTGGTACGCCAGACGGTATATGCAGGGCTCGCAGGCTCGTTGTAGTAGTCGCGGAGCAGATCATCACGGTAGTCGATGATCCACTGCGTCAGCGATGGATCGGCCAGCAGCGCGGCTTTGAGCGCCGATAGTTGTTCTGGTGTCATGTCGTTCCCCGATCTATGCGTTGCCTTCGGTCAAAACGAAACTGGTCACGCTTACCGGCTGCGTTGCTGTGATACTGGTCGTCGTCAGGTTCAAATCACTGCCAGACGTGCCGACATCGCCGTCCATGACGTGCGTCGTGCCGTCAGACTTGACGATGCGAAACCATGTCGCCGTCCCGGTTGCGTTGGCGCTGGAATCCTGCGTGATAGCACCCAACGTGAGAACGCCATTGACCGCAGCCGCTGCGAACGGTGTCCCGCAGGTAAGCTCTGCCAGCAGCGTCGTTGCCGCGCCGCCTGTAGCCGGCCTGGTGCCGTCGTAGATGCGCAGCAATGCCGCGTTTCCTGCGTGCGTCGTGATTGCGTCCATCATTGCATCGCGCAATGTTGCTGCTTCGTATGCGATTGCCATTATTTATCCCCTTCTTCCTCAATATCGACAATGCTGTGAGATGCCCGCCCATCGGGACCACGAACCAGCTTTCTAGGTGCCTGCATGTACCTCTTCACGGTTCCGATCTCGCCCGCAAGCTGCTGCAACACCGGGCCCAATTCACCCTGTACTCTCTCGTTTGCTTTGCCCTCAATTGCCTGCGCCTGGCCCGACATCGTGGCCTCGTGACTCTGCGCTGCTATGGTGAGTTTCACCGCGTTGTCCTGCTCTGTCTTCCAGCGTTCAAACCCGAGTTGCATTTCCGTTTTCCATTGCTCAAAACTGTGATCTGCTGGCGGTTCTCCCGGCGCATTTGCCTGCGTCTGCGCCTGCACCATCTTGGTCTGCGCGTCCATTTCCTTGATCTGCAGTTCCTTGGCCTTGAGCTGAATCTCGGCCTGTTTGTCCTGCACTTGTTGCGTGGCCTGCTGTAGTTGCTGCTGCAATTGCTGGATGGCTTGTTGTGCCTGCTGTAGCTGCGGATCGCCCTCACCACTGATCGCCTTGGCAAATTCGTCAGCACCAGGCCAGTCGAGGTTTTTCACGAGAATGCCAAGTGCTTTTGGCGGGACATTTGGGACTGAGCGGATGAACTCGGCCATTTGTGTCGATGCCTCTTCCCGGCGCGTTGAATACGATGGGCCAGACTCGCATGTCACATCGTACTTCCCGGCCTTCAAATCGAACACCTTCGTAAGCCCTGCAAGCTCGTCCTGATGCTCTTGCATTTCATGGGGTACAGGTTGCCACTGCGGCGGTTGGCCTGGCTCGGGCGGGCCTTCGGTCGGCTGCGCTTGCATGACGGGCTGATTGACTGGCACGCTGTAATTCGTGCCATCCTCTTTGATCACGCGCACGATCCGGGGCACGTCATAGACCTTCGGAATCAGATCAACCAGAATCCGCCCGATATGCGCGATGAATCGCCTTTGGTTGTCAATGAAATTGAACGTGGCTGTATCGCCTTCGCGCTGCCTGGCAATGATTGCTCTGCCGCTTGTCTCGTTGCCCTGCGCGCCCAGGCTTGCGTCGTGCAGGCCAATGATGTTTTTCAGATCGTCAGAGCTATTGAGCGACTCCTGAAGCACACCAGCTGGAACACCAACAAACGGCTGGCGCTGCGGCGCTTCTGGCCCGTCGAACTCCAAGAATGCATGGCTTTTGACATTCGCAGTCGCCCACTTATCCGCGTCAGTGTCAAACGCACCCTTGCGCCCAATGAACGGGATTTTCGGGGACAGTGCAACCAGCTCAGTAGATGCTGTGCGCCAATAGTTGTAATTGCGCTGCGCGTCCTTGGCGAACTCAAACAAGCCCTGCCATCTCCGTTTGCCCTCGATGTTGCATTCGTCCCCGTAGCACGGAATGATCGGGATGTAGATTCCAGGCCATTCGTTCGTCTCCAGCACCTCGGCACCGCTGATGATGCGCTGCCCGACCTTGTGCATTTTCGTGATTCGATCACCAGCGATACCGATGCCGCGCGCCTCGAACACGTCGCGCAGCTTGATGTATTCGGCCTCCATCATCAGGCTGCCGTCCTCAAGTTTTAGCAACTTGGCCGGGACGAGCTCACGAAACCAACGCTCAGCAATCTGAATGCGTTCCTCCTCGAACCAGTCTTCGTCCCGACTATCGTCCTGCTCGAAGTTAGCAACAGATGCATCCGGCCAGCGGGCCTTGAATTCTTTTTCTGTCAGCCGATCAGTGATGAACGCATCGTTCCAGTCGCTCGAATCAGCGGCCAAGCTCTTCGGATCACCGTAGACAGAGAACACATTGCTGATCCGCTTGATCTTGATGTCCTTGTCGAAGCTATCAGCATCAGCAAAATCGATATCGACTGTGGCGTATCCGATCCCGCAGTGAACAGCGAAATCGAGCGCGGTATCGTAAGCAACATCGGCATTACTGGTGTACTCGATATTACGGATCAACCCGTTGAGGATTTCCGCCGTCTCTTTGTCCGCTTTGTCGCCGATCGGGTGGCACTTGATCGCAGGGCGGTTCTGCCTGGCGTCGTTCAGGACCTGCTTTCCAAAAGCCGGAAGGCGATTTATCGTCAAACACGGTCGGCCCTCTAGTTCGCGCTGCCTGCGGTCTTCCTCGTGCCATTGCTTGCCCTCTTTCACAAAGCGCAAATCGTCCAGCATGCGCGTGCGTTGGTCGGACTCGGCCTCTTTGGCGAGCTTGAACGCCTCTAAATCTTCTTTCAGCGTGTCGTCCATGTTTTCCAGCGCTTCGCAGCGTTCATGTTTAGCCCATCCAGCTAGTTACCAGCCGCGAAGGTGCGCGCTTTGGTTGTGTTTCCGACAGGCCCATTGCCAGATACCTAAACGCATCGGCGGCGTGGCTTGTCCAGTCGTGCAGCGGGCCCAGGTTGATGCCGCGCTTTTCGTCGTGCTTTTCGCGGTACTGGCGCAGCGCATCAATGCCCGTTGCGCATTTGTGTTCATCGAAATACATGCGGCTTACCAGCAATCGGGCCTGACTAATACCGTCTTGCACCGAATCTGCCGGCAGAACGTTGAACGTGATCCCAAGCCCGCGAGCTATCTCAAACCGACTTTTACCGCTACCGAGCTCCCGAACCTGGATGTCGTGCGGGGCGTGGTGCGTGCCGTACAGATAGCCTCGCTTGTCCAGCACGCCGGCATAGTGATCGAGGCCATGCCCTGCCGCTTCGTAGTAGTCGATCACCCGGATTTCGCGCCCTGTCTGCTGGTAGAACCAAATAGCCGTCGAGTCCGATATGCCCAGGTCCCACGCTGTATTGACTTTCAGCGCCTTGTCATACGGCACACGGCACAGTCGCCCGTCTGTCTGCGCCTGTTGCAGCTCTTTGGCATAGTAGGCACCAATGATCGCGGCAT
>CAYTTD010000225.1:0-4051 GCA_964440595.1 uncultured Gaiellales bacterium | reverse complement strand
GTCTGCATGGGCAGGAAAAGTCATAGAAGAGCTTACTGCTCCTCACCTTAGCAAGCGTGTTCGAAGCATTCTTCCTCCAGACGAAAAAATGGGTGGCAAGTTTCTTGGTCCCAGGGTAAACAGCGCAATAACCTCGGTGGTTGTTGGAACCGCTGTCGGAACCGTCAACGATTTGGTTGGCGGGTTGATTCGATCGACGCTTGGCGGTGCTGCCGCTGGGTCTGGTGGATTCGGCGTTAAGTTGCCAGAGCTTCACTCCCTCGTATCAAAGGTGATCAACAAGGTCGGTCAGGGCATCGTTACCGAACACGTAATGAAGTCAATGCCGCCCCTATTTCCGCCGCCCCCCCCAAAGCCAACGCCTCCTGGAGTGGATGCGCCAGTTCAGGCTGCTGCGGCCGGGCCAAAGTTGTTCGGCAAGGATTTGCGTGCACTAGGAAATGCAACTGCTGCGGTAGGTACCTCCGTGCTTGTGGGGGCTCTGTATAACCAGACAGTTGGTCCAATCGTTTCCTACAACGTTGCAAAGCTGTTTGGGAAGGCTCCTAAAGAGGTCCAGAAGCCGGCAGGATTGACGCCGGGTGCATTTGCCAACATCCTCTCGAACTTCTTTGTCTCAAACTTCCTGCCCAGCGTCAGCTGGCCCACGCCACCTGCGGATGCAATCAAGGGTGCGGTTCTGGCGGGGGCTGGCAAGCCAGCTGGCCCGGGGGCGTTTGGAACCTTTGCAACCATCGCAACCAATGCTCTGATAAATACTGCCTTCGACACCGTCTGGGATATGAGCGTTGGTCCGTCGATCACCAACTTCGTGAACGGGTTGATGGGGTTGCCTGCTCCCGAGCGCACACCAGTTACCTTCAACAGTGAGCGACTGGTTCGATCAGTTGCACGCAATACGGCATCAACTGCAACAGCGTGGTTTGCACACAAGGCAACACAGCAGATGTTCAGGAAGCTTGGAGCCGCCGTACCCGGCCCGTTTGGCGTTTTCCTGACCATGGCCGGACCAACAATCCTGGGAATGACCGCCGGCATGGCAGCAGATGCGCTGGTTGGGGCAAAGCTCGGTTCACTTGCTGGTTCGGTGTGGTCATGGGTTTCAGGCAAGCCAAAGTCAGAGAACAGGCCACAGATTCCGGCCGGTGGCACTGAGGCAGGCAAAGCAGCCGACGGCAAGCCAGCGCCTCCGCCAGCTCCCAAGAACGGTGAGGCTCCTGTCGCGCAAGCGTCAGACAAGGCATCGGGTGATGCAAAGCAACCAACGGCTACACCTGCTCCTGCTTCTGCTCCTGCACCTTCGCCATCTTCCGCGACGCCCGCTCCTGCCAAGCCACGCGCAAAGAAGAAACCGAGTGCTGCGGTTGGGGGTGCTCGCAGGTCTCGCGCTACAAAGAAAGCAAACAGTCACGCTTTGCCACAACGAAAGAAAAACCAGAAGCTGGCATGCTGAGGTGTTAGTCTGCCTGCATGAGCAGTGACGTAACCGAGCTACATCCACGCAGTATTACAACACTCACAGCAGCTGACATCAGACGGGTTGCCGTAATCGGAGCCGGCCAGATGGGTAGTGGAATAGCCCAGGTTTGTGCGGCGGCTGATCGAATGGTCTGGGTCTGCGATATAGACGCTGCCATGCTCGAGAGGTCACAAAAAACCATCCATGCCAGCGCTGAAAAGCTTCACAGCAAAGGCGTGCTGGATGACGCAGCTCTCACATCAGTCAAGCGCAATCTGGTCTGGTCGCTTGGCACCAAGGATGCCCCAATGCTTGAGGTTGATCTTGTGATCGAGGCGGCCAAGGAAGACGTAGATGTCAAGACGTCAATCTTTGAGGATCTTGATCGGCATACATCGCCGCACGCGATCCTTGCAACCAACACTTCCTCGATTCCGATCACCACCATCGCAGCGGCAACCCATCGGCCAGCTCACGTTGTGGGGCTTCACTTCATGAACCCGGTTCCAATGTTGGACCTCGTCGAGGTGATAAGTGGTCTGGAGACAGCACCGTTTGTTGTGTCTCTTGTAGAGGAGTTTGCCCGCGACCTGGGTAAAACTCCGGTAAGGAGCGCTGACTCACCAGGTTTCATCACCAACCGCATCCTTATGCCTATGATCAATGAGGCTTTCTTCTGTCTGCTCGAAGGCGTGGGCGAACCCGAACACATCGACGCAGCAATGAAGTTGGGTATGAAGCATCCAATGGGTCCCTTATCTTTGGCGGATCTGATCGGCCTTGATACCTGCCTTGCAATCATGGAGGTGCTGCACAAAGAGATTGGTGACGACAAGTACCGCCCATGCCCGCTGCTCAGATCCTATGTGGCAGCCGGACGGCACGGACGTAAGGTTGGCGCTGGTGTCTACTCGTATGACAGCGAGGGTAAGGTCGGCGTTGCGGGGCACGTTGGTCGCGTCAATAAATCAAAGCAGTAGTTTGTTCATCGGAGGTAATTCAAATGCAATTTGCGCTTGCATCTGAGCAGCTTGAGGTTCGACAGATGGCGCGCGCTTTTGTGGATGAGCACGTTACTCCGTTCGCTTCTGACTGGGATAAGCGTCACCACTTTGAGCGCGATCTTTACCACCAGCTTGGTGAGCTTGGAATCATGGGCGTATGTGTTCCCGAAGACCTTGGAGGTGCAGGTCTTGATTTCGTGACCTACGTAACGGTATTGGAGGAGTTGTCTCGCGGTGATGGTGGCGTAGGCGTGACGGTCGCGGTTCATACATCTGCCGCGACTTTGCCAATCGTTGCCTGGGGCACGAAGGACCAGCAGGAAAAGTATGTTCCTGCCCTTGCATCAGGTGAGATCATTGGTGCTTTTGCCTTGCCCGAACCGGGGTCGGGTTCAGATGCAGGAAGCATCAAAACCAAGGCCGTTGAGCAGAGTGATGGAAGCTGGGTCATTGACGGTTACAAGCAGTGGATAACCAACGGCAGCTACGCTGGCGTGTTTCTCGTCTTTGCTCGGACGGAAGACACTGAGGGAGCCAAGGGGATCTCTGCGTTTCTTGTTCCAGCAAGTGCCGAGGGACTAAGTGTTGTGCGTGAAGAGGAAAAACTGGGGCTCAATTCATCTTCGACTGCTGACATAGCGTTTGATGGTGTTCACGTTGGTGCAGATGCGATGCTGGGCGAACGGGGGAAAGGCTTCAACATCGCGATGCACACGCTCGACGGAGGGCGGATAGGCATAGCATCGCAGGCAGTTGGAATTGCGCAGGCTGCATTTGAAGTTGCATCGGAATATGCCAGGACGCGTGAGCAATTTGGCAGTCCTATCGGTGAATTTCAGGGGGTTGGGTTCAAGCTTGCGGATATGGCAACCGAAATTGAAGCTGCTCGAGCGTTGACGTTGAGAGCTGCTGCACTGAAGGATTCTGGTCAGCCCCATACCATTGAAGGTGCGCAGGCAAAGCTATTTGCTTCAGGTGTTGCCCGTCGGCAGACGGCCGAAGCGATTCAGATACTTGGCGGGTATGGGTTTACCAAAGAATTCCCGGTCGAGCGCTACTATCGCGACTCAAAAGTTACCGAGATTTACGAAGGAACAAGTGAAATTCAACGCCTTGTGATTGCCAGGTCAATCATGCAATCCAGATGAAACACCACGTAATTGTGTTTTTTTTGAGTTAACGGGTAATTACTCCTTGTCTAAACCTGTGTCAAAGGAGTCAGATGTCAGTTATCAGGCGATTCATTAAACGTGGTTCTACAGCTGATCTTCCACGGGTTGATCCACCACCGCCTCCGCCTACAAGTGCACTGCCAAAGGTGAATCGCAGGGTTGCGATTTCAATCGGGGGGAGTACCCCGGAAGTGTCCCGTATCGAGGATGTGACTGCATCGAGCATAGTTGTTGCGGCACCATCTGCCATTGTAGATGTCAACGACGAAGTAACCCTCAGCTGGGACGAAGGCAACGAATGGTATCGGCTCATAACCGTCGTTGATGGGGTCACGAACGAAGGACGCGTGCCCGTCATATCGCTTTCAAGGAACGGCGCCTTCAAACGGTTTAGAGAAGGTAAGGCTGAGGTGGAA
>CAYTTD010000224.1:0-4061 GCA_964440595.1 uncultured Gaiellales bacterium | reverse complement strand
ATCGCAGTCAGTATGGGGAGGACTATCTAAAAGGCATTGGTGATGCCCCCGACGTTCTTGTAGTGCTCGGCCACGGTTGGTACCTCGACGAGAAAAATCGCCACATGTTGGTTGAAGCAGTCCCGCAGAGCGCCCGAATTACCTCGATGACAGCGCTTTACCTTGCGTTTGCCCCGGGGCCTGTTGTTGCCGTTACAGGAACAAATGGCAAGTCGACGACGGTTGAGTTGGTTGCTGCGATGCTCGAGCACGGTGACATACCGTTTCGCGCCGCGGGAAATGAAAGATCGCATAGGCAGTTCCTCCCTGAAATAGCCGAACTGCCCGTTGGTACCGTTTCCTTGCTCGAGATCTCAAACCGTCAGCTTCTTCAGATCGGTACCTCTCCGAATGTGTGCGCAATAACCGAGCCTACGCCAGATCATCTTGATGAGCATGGGGGCTGGCACGGGTACGTGCAGACAAAGCAACGCCTTTTCGTGCACCAGACCGAGGGGGATGTTTCGATCGTCAACGACGACTCTGAGGCGTGTCGTGGTGTGGTTGACGGTGCTGCTGGCAATGGCACCTCTGTTGTACGTTGCGGTATCGGTGAACATCGCTCTGCTGTTGGTCCGGCTGTATATTGGAGCAACGACAAGCTCTTTGCGCTGAACGTGCCGCGGATTGGTGGACCAGGCCCTTGGAGCGGGTTAAGAGTTTTGGCTGACCGTTCTGATGTGCGAATTCCTGGCACGCATAATCTGCGGAACGCAGCAGTTGCCGCTGCTGTGGCCTTGAGCAGCGGCGTCGACCCATCCGTTATTGACGGTGCGTTACGCTCTTTCTCGGGCATGTCGCTGCGCCTTGAGAAAATTGCTGATGTCAACGGTGTTGCGGTGTGGTCAGATCTCAAGGCATCAACGGCAGAAGCAACTTTGGCTGCTCTTGAGGCCATAGTTGAGGAGACTCCAAAAAAAGCATGCATACACATCATTCTTGGAGGCGAAGACAAGGGGCTCGACTACACTGCCCTGGCTGCGAGAATGGCATCGTTGCAGGCCGCTGAGCGGCTACGACCGATTCTGCTGCCAGGTAGTGCCAGCGAGATTCTGGCTCGTTGCATGCGTGCTGCCGGTGGTTCTTCAATTAGGTGTTTAAGTCTTGATGAGGCCTTGGATCTGGCATTTGGGGATTCAATTTCCGGCGATGTGGTTATCGTATCCCCAGCGGCTGCCGGTTTTTGGTCTACCCAGCTTCAAGGAGGACCATCGCTGCGGCAACGCATCAAGAGGCGGCAAGTAGCCATATGAATTTTGTTGGTAAACAGGAGGAAGAAAAATGGATCCGGTGAGCATGGTTGCAACGTGCCCCTGCTGTGACGAAGACGTTGATGTTGACGTGGACGTCGAATTGTCAGAGGTTATCGTCTGCAACAATTGTGACAATGAACTTGAAGTTGTTTCACTCGAACCACTCGGGCTTTCAGAGTGGGAAGAAGAGGAGAAGTAGGCGCGGATTGCCCCAAGGCGAGCCCCAAAACGACTCCACCGATGCGTTACCTGCAGGCATCTGGCGCTCCACTTTCTGGTGGAACCGCGGTGCTGATTCATGCCCAGTGGATGAGAAGTTCAGGTTGTCGCTCGGAGAGGGAAACACGCCCGTAGAGAGTCTCGCGATTGGCGATGACGGCTCAGTTTGGCTTAAGCGGGAAGATCTGCAGCCTTCCGGGTCTCACAAGGCCAGGGCCGCATGCTTGCAGCTTGCTTTAGCCGCACAGAGTGGTGACCCGGCAGTGACGATCTCGTCCAGCGGCAACGCCGCCATCGCCACCAGCATGTACGCAGCACTTCAAGGCGTTGATGCTTACGTGTTCATGCATCCTGATACCGATGTTGGCAAGACGGCTGCTATCGACGGTCGCAAGACCACGGTAGTGATGACGCCGCGTGCGATAAACAGTGCCAAGAAACTGGCGCGAGCATGGCGGATCACCAACCTTCGCCCTTCGGTGAATGATGATGCCGTGATTGCGTACAAAACGCTTGCCGCCGAGCTTGTTGAGCCAATACGCCAAAACAACATACAGGCAATCGTGCTTTTCGCAACGAGTGGGGCAACGGCGTTGGCTGTAGCGGATTATTTTCTCAACGACGTTGAGCTGGAAACGATTCCACAGGTTCACTTTGTGCAGGGGGAAGGAAACGCTGCCCTGGTCAATCCTGAGTCGCAGATCACCGATGCGTCGGCACATAAGGCTGCTGCGGGGAGGCTCGGCATCAGGCACAGTCGAAGGGCGCGTGCCTTGCGAGAGGCGATCGAGGCAACCGGTGGCAGGGGGCATGCCGTCGCGGCGGGAGATGTTGATCGCATGCGTGAGGTATTTCGCGCGAAGGGTATTGATGACGTTGGCAACGAGAGCTGCGCAAACCTTGCGGTTGCACTTGAACTTGCGGATCAGGGGTTGAATGTCATTAGCGTTGTGAGCGGAGCTCCGCCAGTTGCTGCTGAGGTTTCTGCCCGGGTGATCGAGGCGCTTGACGAACACGAAGCGCTGGTAGAGATAGATGCACTGGCAGGAAAGCAATGACAATGAAGTGGGCATTTATCGCCGCAAACATTACCCATGGTCTGGGGCTGCAATCGCCGGCACACGAAGGCATGATTGCAGCAGGCACCGGTGCTGACATCGCCTCGATGATGAGGAGCTTCGGGTACGACGCCATCACAGTTGAAGAGCTTGATGATGAGCCGGAATCTTCCGGTAACCTGCCTCTCTCTGGGGCAACGGTTTTCTCATGTCGGGCGGTTCGAGAAGAGTTGCTGCGCCACGAGACGCAGGCGATAATCCCGTTCAAGCCTTCAGCACCTCTGATTCGTGCGGCAGAAGGTTTGGGTATGAGGGTCCTGGCTCCGCAGCCCAGGTTGGTGAGGCAGCTTGAGAACAAGCTTGCTCTCCTTGAGATTGCCGAGGCAGCCGGAGTGCAGATTCCGGTCTCTCGCCCGGTTGTCGTAGATGAGTTTTTGTCTACTGACGTGCAGCGCGAGAAGGTGGAGTTCCCGTGCGTCTTTCAAGGTGCGACTGGATACGCTGGCGGCGGCACTGTTATTGCCCATGATGCACAGTCACTCGCGGCATCGTTGGCGAAGCTTCCAAAGGGGAGCGTTGGAAAGCTGGTTGACTTCGTCGAAGGTGCTCCGCTAACGGTTTCCGGTGTGGTGTTGTCTGGGCAGCGCGAGGAGGTTCTGGTTGGTCCACCGTGCCGGCAGATAACAGGCGTCAGTCAGTGCACGGCGCAACCGCTCGGTTCCTGTGGAAATGAGTGGGGCTTGCCAATCGATCCAGAGGTAGCATCTGCCGCCAGAGCCATGGCGGCTGACATCGGTGCTGAGCTTGGGCGCCGCAGCTTCCGCGGAGCCTTCGGAATTGATCTTGTCGCTGGCACAGATGGCAAGCTGTGGTTGATCGAGGTGAATCCCAGGTGGACCGCAAACCTCTCGGTGTTGATTGACATGCAGATGCAGATGGGAGTGACAACGCTACTTGAATGTCACATGGGTGCTTTTGCCTCTTCAGCAAGTACCAGAAAGATGCTCGTGGACGCGATGTCAGTACACGCGCAGGTTCCAACTCCAACCACTGGGGCAACGGTAAGTATTCACAACAGCATGAATCGTCGATTTGTGCCAAACCGAATGACGCCTGGCGTTTATAGAAAGGTCGATTCGCAAAATCTCGAGTGGGTGCGTGAAGGGTGGCGCATCAGTGACATCATTTCCTCCGACGAGTTCGTTGTTCTGCCCCGCTGCTATCGCCGCGTCGTTACCATTGGCCCCGAAGTAGGAAGGGTTCTGTTTCCGCAAGCTGTGCTGCGAGATGACAGTGCCCGCGAGTTGACTGACTACGCAGCAGGGATCGTTGGTACGGTGGCGCAAACGCTTGGGATCGAATACGACGGGTGAGGTGATTCTTTCTTAGAGATCGGCCAGGTGGACCAGTGCGACGCCGGCGATGGCACCAGCACCAATCCCGGCAGAGATCTTGGCAACCGGGTGTCTAAACGCGAACTCCGCCGGCAACG
>CAYTTD010000223.1:0-4063 GCA_964440595.1 uncultured Gaiellales bacterium | reverse complement strand
GCGGGTGTGTTGGTGCTCGCGGGGGCAAACACTTTGCGCGTTGGCGTTTCTGATGGCTCGGCCGCGACAAGCCGAACCATCAGGTATCGGTTTTCCTCCATCGCCTCGCGCAGTAGCTGGCCGCGGCGCTCGGCTAGGTCGTTGGCGGCGGTCAGGCGTTCGTTTTGACGCGTAACCTCGCGTCGCCGATAGCGCTGTTCTGCGCTGAGTCGGGCGGTGGTCTCGGCTAGGTCGGTGGTCAGCCGGCGGTTGGCGTCTTCCAGCCGGCGATTGACCTCGCGCAAGAGATACAACTCACAGACGCTGCGCGGGGTGTCTCGCCCCAAATGCACCCAGGCGTGGTAAGCGGTGCGGTGTAGGTCGCACCAAAAGCTGTAGGGTTTGATGTCGAAGATGGTCACGGGGTCACCTCCTCTAGAATCTGGCCGCACGTGCGGCCCTGTGCTTCGCCATGTGGAACGATGTCCCACATTTCCGCATCTACATCAACGCCGTCCACCCTCCACGTCTCTGCCTCGGTTGACAGGCAATTGTCAACCGCGACGCTACAGGCGTCCCTTTCATCCTCTGCCATGACATAGCAGGTAATTACAACCTGATACAATCGCTTGTTCATGGGGTGGTCTCCGTTTCTGCTGGATAGTATTTGCGGATGGCGGCCAAGTGCGTTTCCATCGTCGGCATCCGCTCCCACACACCGCCCGTGCGCGTGTGGCGCTGGTGAAACATCAGTTCTAGCAGTTTGGGAGCCACGGCACTGATCGACACCCGCACCATGCGATCGTGGGCGAAAACCACGAGGCGGGTTAGGTTTTCATCATCGAACGTAGAAAGCGACTGATAATACAGGCGCACGGTGATTGATTGGTTATCGTCCCACTCGACCTTTGCGAGTTGCTTGGCGTCCAAGTGGTAGATGCCAGTAAACACGTCGCCGAGTAGGTCGGCGACCGCTTCGCCTAGCGGCGATAGTTCGCGCTTGAGCGCTGATTGAATCCAGTCCGCGCCAGCGTAGCCAATTCGCTTGGTCATGATTCGCTCACTTTCTGCGCAGCCCTGGCCGCGCGTCGGGTAAATCCACAAAGAGCAATCCGGGGGCGTAGTGATGCCGGTTGCCGTCGGCGTCACTGTCGAAGTGTTTTTCCAGGCAAGGCGGCAAGCGGTCACGCACCGCTGCCGGCCAAAAGCGGTGAAAGCGGCCATCGCTGAGCCGGCTAGCGATGTGCTCCACGTAGACGCCAGGGTCAGCCACCCAGGCGCTTGGACCGTGGTTCATCGTCAGGATGGTGACATGGCTCACGGCGTTGCGATGCCGGTAGTCGAGCACATCACCCAGCGTGCGCACTAACCATTGCGACCATTTGATTTTGTCAATCTCATCAATCGCCAACACCGGCACGCGCTTCAGCCGTTCGCAGAACTGCGCCGGATCGCCAGGGATGTCGTCACTCTCGCCGTTGAAGTCGGTCAGCTTGGCGGCGATCTCGCTGGCCGTGTAGTACACCGCCTCGCGTCCGCCACGGGCAAAAGTGGCCACCAGCGCGACGCTTAGCAGCGACTTACCGGCCCCCTTCACGCCGGCAATACTCAAAAAGCCGAAGGGGTCACTGAGCATCTGCTTGGCGAGGAAACGCATGGCGACAATGTAGCCCTGTGCATCCTCTGGCCGGCTCGACATGGCGTCTATGGTCAACTGCTGCTCATCTGGCGTTAGCCGACTGGTGGCCAGGAAGTTGGCGCAGGCCGCGCAGCGGATGGTTTTGCCAAAGCCGGGTTCGGTGTACGGCAAGTCGGGCACCACGAAGCCGGCGCCCCCCCACGCTGGGCAGGCCGCCGCGGCACTAGAACGGGTCATCGGGGTTGTGATAGAACTTGATGGCGGGGGCGGTGTAGCTTTCCGGCGCAACTGGCTGATTAGGTCGTTGAGCGCCTCCGCGGCTGTGACTAGTGCCATTGGTTGCCTCCTTTTCGGCAAAAACCGGACGCGTCCCATTGGCGACGTTAGCGACACACGCCGCCACATATTTGAATCTTTGCTGCTTGTTGTTTTCGACCGCGGCGTGAAGACCTGATAGGACGGCGTGCAATCCGTAGTTGGCGACAAGTTCCATGTACTGATCGAAGATGGCTTGATTGATGCCAATGCCGGCTTGCTGAAGAGCGTTGCTGAGGGTTTTTACCAAACGCTTCTCACCGTCGTCAACGCGCGGATCGATCGATGATTCTTTATTAGTAATAAGTTCTTTCTTATTGAATTCTTCTTTATTATTACTGTCCGTGTTTACCGGAAGCGGTTCAGCCGTGTCCGGTTCAGCCGTGTCCGGTTCAGCCGTGTCCGGTTCAGCCGTGTCCGGTTTTTCAGGAAGTGGTTCAACCTTTCGATGCTCTTCAGGAGGTGACTCGGTCGAAGCCTTCGGTTTTTCAGTGACTCGATAGACCGTATCACCCATTGTGCCGTCTTCTTTTCGCTCCACGTCGCGGGTAACATAACCGAGCGTCATTAGCTCGTTTATGATACGATAAACTTTGTCTCGCCCTACGTTGCCAGACTTGCGTAGATCGGCAACGTGAACGCGCCAGTTGTCTGGCTTAACGAGGATGTAGGCCAGGACGCCCCGCGCTTCAAAGGACAGCCGCTTGTCTTCCATAGCCGCCTTGTTGATCATTCTGTATGGGTTGTCTGCGTCCCTTTCTGCGCGCTCGATTGATTGTTTGTGTCTAGACATGATCAGTCTCCAACTCATCTCCTTCCGCATCGTCTGCGACAAAATCGCTTTCCTCGTAGTACGGTCGAAGGAATGGGGGATCCCCGTCCCACGATCTGTCTCCTGTCGCTTTGCATCTCTCGGCGTGCATCTCTATCGCCTTGGCTATGTCGTTGTCTGATGCTATTGCTTCGTACTCGCTCTCGCGTTGATCTGCGAATTGCTTTCTCCACTTCAGGTCTTCGGATAAAAACAGAGACATCTGAACACCGAATGTAAAAACGAAGGTTTTTGTTGCTTCGGCGTCGCGTGCTGTTTTGAAGTCAATTGAGCGTCCTATAACCAGCTTGTAGACATATGGGATTGGGTAGTTCCATAGCCCTTGGTTTTCGACAGATCGCGTGGCGATAACTTTCACATCAAAAGCGTATCTCGCCACTTGCAGCAAGGCGTCAGGTTTGATTTCGGTGTTTTTGACCTCGACAACAACAAGATCGTTCGATTCTGTGATGCCGACCAGATCAGCTACCCCACTCGGTATGCTCATTTGGCGATATAGCCACCCGGCCACAATCTCATTGTGTCCAAACCGAATCAATGTTGGGTTTTCCCATAGCCACTGCTCGATATCCTTCTCGGCCAAATTGACCTTTCGCTCATCAATGATCATCTTCCCGTCCTCTCTTTCTTTCGTCGATAATATTCCTTGTCGTATTCCGGGTTCCGCTTGCGCCATGCTCGCTGTGTGGCGGCCCCGTTCGCCTTGCGCCAGGCTGCCAGGTATTGCCGGCGTCGTTCGACGCTGCGTTGGACGCACTGGTCGCAGCGGCGTTTGTTCAACAGGAAGCTGCCGGTTGGTTTTCGTGTTTGACACGATCTGCAATACTTCATCGTGAAACCTCCCTTTACGTGAGACACATGGTGTTTCATATGAAACCTTTGACTTCTGTCAGTCAACTGTAACAACTATGGCCCTCGGTTTGGGTCATGGTAGAATAGGAGGTAACGGGCTGGCCCACACCGCTCGCCACCTCCCTGGCGTTGACTAACCCCGCATTGGCGCCCACATCGCGGCCTAGACACACATCGGAGGATGGAATGCTACAAGTCGAGATTGACCGCTTTCTTTTATCCAAACAGTCGGCCATGCTGAGTGCGGCAACTACTGCTTGGTACGCTACGCAGTTGCGCATGTTTGATCACTGGTTGGACACCAACGGCTATTTGGTTGTCGATACGGAGACCGTAGAACGCTACCTGGTTTATCTGCGCGGGCGCAAGGCGCGCCGGCGCAGCAGTCAGCTAACCCCGGCATCAGTGGCCGGCGCCCATCGTGCGCTAAAGATTTTTTACAAGTG
>CAYTTD010000222.1:0-4064 GCA_964440595.1 uncultured Gaiellales bacterium | reverse complement strand
CGTGGGCAACCATTCTCGGGGCTGAATCGGTTGCCGAGTTGTAGGTAAGCGCCGCAACCTCAAGCTTCTTCTGATCTGGTGCTGGATCCTTATGCATACCAGACCCCTTCGCCGGGATTCAACGCGGTGTCTGGAGTCAGGAGGGATGCAGGAGCACCTTCCTCACCAAAGACTCCCACCGTCACGGTCACTGGGCGCTTTGCCTCGCGAGCTACAGGGTCACTTAGCTTTTCAGCAAATGATGATATGAAGGGTTCAACCGCAGGAAGATCAGTCTTGATGTCGGCACGCACGCCGGCTGGATGTGCATCCAGGCGAATCATCAGATTGCCAAGGTTTTTTGTCTCAAGCAAAAAAGCGATGTCAAACTGGTCAAATGAGATCTGCCGCCGGCCGGGTTCCCGCCTAACCAACACTTCGGCGTGAGCTCCTCCTGGCATTGGAAGCTGGAAGAATGCGTATCCCGGATCATCACCGAGACGCGGTTGGCTAAGAATCTGAGTGCCATCCATCGCATGCAAAAGCCTCAATGCGGTCTCTGCAACGGCAGGGCGCGGATCAGTTCGTGCGGCCTGTTCCAGTGCCGTACGAAGAACGTCATCTGATGACTGGGACCTAAGCGACGCACCTATGTCGTCAAGCACATTGTGCAGAGCACCCTGGAGTGCTGACATGTCGGCAGAGTCAGTTGCGGATCTTGGCAGGGCTCCTAACAAGCGACCAGCAAGTTTCAGGGTTTCACTTTCGCCAAGCCTTGCGAGCGCTGAGTTAACGGCGCCTGGATCCTGTCTAGCCAGGTCGTCGGCCATCCTGCTCCATGCATTTGGATCGGTGCTGTTTGCAAGCCCCTCGCGAATCATCGCAACTAACGGAGCAGGGCCACCGCTTGATGAGCCTCCAGCAGCTTCGGGTGTAAAGGTTCCGGCCGGCGCCTGACCTTGTACCGCAGACATTTCTCGCGCCTGGGCGTGCGCGACGTGCCCGAGAGCACCTTCAGTTGGTGCAAGAGCGGTTGCCCAGCGTGACACGAGGTTTGCCAGGTTTGCAACCGATGACGCAAGTGCCGCGTTGGTGGGGGTGGCCGTTGCGCCGGGCGATGCAGATGAGATAGCTGAGCCAGCGTTTGCAGGTTGGGGTCTCGTATTCTGGTCTACTGAATTCGGGGCGTTGCCAGATACCGGTTTGCTGGTAGAACCGACGGGCATTTCAACAGGTACCGGTTTCGAAGTTTGGGTAGATGCGGTGCTTGAAGTGTTCGTAGCGTTTGCGGCGGAGAGTGAGCCGGGCGGTGTTGAGCCACTTGCTTGCTGCTGGGTTGTTTGACTACTGTTCGCTTGAGCTGGTGCCGACGAGATAGGCGATTGAGACGTAGAGGCCTGTGAGGAGTGAGATGGCGGCTGGCTATCGGCATTGGAGGCAGGTCTTAGTAATGCATCGAGGCGTGCTTGATCCAGACGTGTTGTGGTTGTCGGTCTAAGTTGAGCGTCATTTGGGTTTGCGTCAGCAATGTCGATGTTGAGCTGCTGAGCAATGTACTTTGATACTGCTGCTGGATTGCTTGATGGTGCGCCGGTGCTGGCACCTTGCCCTGGCTCAAGGCCGCCTGCGTGAACGATTCGTGCGGTGGCAAGCTCAGCATTGGTGAGTGCTGGTGCCAATGAACTGCGTAACGTTGCAAGATCAGGCGGAGTGTTAGGCAGTGCGCGGGAAATCTGCGGCGACACCTGAGCGAGTTGATTGAGTGCTGTGCCCACCCGGCCAGCAAGGTCCAGTGCCGCGGCAACCCGGTTTGCACCCTCTGGAGAAAGAGGCAGACCACGAGCCGCAAGATTTGCAGCAGCACGTGCAGCGGAATCAGTGGTGGTGGGTTGTGTTGTAGATGGTTGTCCACCGAAGGTTGCACTTGCGTTAACACCAGTTGGAGGACTTGAGGGTGTGCCTGATGAGGAAGTAACAAGCTGTTCAACGAGTTTGCTGACCGCGTCAGTCAATTGTGGGGTGACATTTACTCCGCTGCGGGCAAGTTCCTTTACACCCGCTGGCACAAGCTCGGATACGCGTGTCTGGTTCGGTTGTGAGGGTGTAGTGGTGGGGGAGGATGATGCGCTTTGAATCGACGTGCTTTGAATCGACGTTCCCGTTGCTGATTGACTTGTGGCTGCGGAACGGGCGTTGGTGCCGATTGCTGCCTGACTCGTAGCTACGGAACGGGCGTCGGGCTGTTGATTGAGCGTAAAGGTTACGCCACGTGAGTCTGAGCTGCGAACAGTCAACTCGAGCCTGTCACCTGCGTTGATGGGCACTTCAGCACGTACCCGAACGTTCTGCCCTGCAAGCGATATCTGCGCAGTTTCACCCGGGCGCGCACTCTCCACTGCGCGCGCAACGACGGTTCGACCTACGTCGAGCGCCAGATCCTCGCCCTGCCCGGTGGTGACCACCACCGACGAGCGCGCCTGTGGGTCAATTTGCACTTTTTCTACCAACGTCCTTGTTGTGTGAGGAACATCCATTGTTCCACTTTGCAGTTTGTCATCGGCAAAATGGTGGTTTGGCTTAAGTATTTAATGCAAAGCTGTTTTTATGCAGTCGCCAGCATGTGAAGAGCCCTTTTGCATTGGCGCTCGTTTGAATGGGTGTATGCAAGTTGTGTTCTAAGAAAAAATTTCTACTGAACATCGTTCAATGCGCCGAAGTCTGAACTGGAATGGAACGCGGACTCTACATAGCAGCAAGCGGCATGATGGCATCGATGATCCGTCAAGACACGATTGCCTCCAACCTGGCAAACGTCAACACAAACGGATTCAAGGGCGACCGCGTGGTTGGTGAGGCGTTTGGTGATCTGTTCCTTAGCAGCGTTGCAACTGGTGCGCCGATCGGCAATCTAAGCCTCGGCACCCGTGTTGCGGGCACGGTTACGGATTTTTCGCAAGGCTCGTTGAAGCCAACAACGGCTCCCTTTGATGTGGCGTTGGCGGGGGAGGGATTCTTTGTAATCCAGACTTCCGAGGGGCGTCGGTATACGCGCGACGGACAATTTTCAGTCAACAGTGATGGCATACTGACAACGCTCTCTGGTGAGAGCGTGCTTGGCACTGACGGCCAACCAATCAAGATTGGCTCGTCAAACCCCGTGATCTCTCCAGAAGGTGTCGTATATGAGGAGAGTGGCGATCAGGCCGGGCAGCTTGCGGTAGTAAAACTTGACATGGATACAGCCACCAAGCTTGGCGGCAATAAGTGGACGGGTACCGAGACTGGGGCCGTAGATACGGGGCGCACAAGCGTACGGCAAGGCTACCTCGAAGCCTCGACCGTGAACTCGGTCAAGGAGATGGTGGAGATGGTTACCACCATGCGTCAATACGAATCGATGCAGCGAGCAGTGATGTCGATCGATGGCACGCTCGATCGCAGCGTGAACAGCCTCGGTTCGCTGCAGTAGCCTCAGTAATAACTAACAAGTGCAGCTAGCCGTGCTGTGGGTGTAGCTGGTAAGTCCGGGTCTCAGAACTGTTCGACGCCAGGCGGTTGTAAGTTTTTGGATTCCATTGGCTGAACCTATTCAAAATGATGCTTTTCGCATGCACTTTGTTGTGATGGTCACCCTTCAGCGCAAGAGTAAATTGATCGTCGAATTCAAAGGGAGCGAAATATCTATCCCATCTACCCAATGCGTGTGTTGCATACAGGTGCTTCCATTCCGCGGGGGTGATGTTGTCGAAATCATGGAGCAGCCTATAAGTAAAAGCGGTTATGTCAATCGGTGGAATGATCTCATTTTTAATCCCGAGGGACAGTATGTTTCCTTCAGCGACGGCTCGAGGCCATATGACGTCAGCATTGTTGCTTACGTGTTTCAGTCCAAAAGCAACATAGTCAAGGAAATCCTGATTCAGGTACTGATCTGGGTCGATTTCCTTGCGAATATTTGACGCGCGGCCAGCCTGATGATGCAGATAGAGATCCAGTTGTTTCCATTGGTTGTCGGTCAGTGGTGTTCCATCAAAAATCTGTTTTGCCAGCGTTGCAAGATGACTGGGCAAATCAACTGGGGTCAC
>CAYTTD010000221.1:0-4066 GCA_964440595.1 uncultured Gaiellales bacterium | reverse complement strand
GGTGCTGAGTCAGAGCTGCCTGTAAGCGCAGATGATGTGCAGCGCTATCTTGCATCGCTACGTCAACGTAGGGTTGGCAGACGTCATGGGGTCTCCTCCTCCACTCTTGCCCACTCATATGCGATTCTCTCTGGATTCTTCAGATACTGTGAGCGCAATCTTGGTGTTGAACCAAACCCCATGAAGGACGTATTGAAGCCACGGGGTCAGACGAGCGTTGACGATGAGTTCAAAGCGCTCACACCCGAACAGCTTGAAGACCTCTTGACCGTTGCAATCGACGGATCATCGGACGGCAGCTCGGAAGCAACAGGAGCATCTCCTGACCTCAGATCATTGAACCGGCGTCGCGAGGATTGGCTGCTCGTGGCGTTCATGGGTCTAGCTGGACTCAGGGTCAGCGAGGTATGCGCTATTGACCGGGAAGACATTAAAGATGATCTTGTAACCATCATCGGCAAGGGAAGAAAGCGACGAACGGTTCCTCTCGCTCCAGAGATTATCGCGATGCTTCAAGAGTACGTTCCTCCCAAGGGCACGTCACACCTGTTTGGTCGTCCGACGGATCCAAAGAGGCGTATTGCACCATACGTCGTTGAGCAACGCATACCTCGTCTCGCCATGATGGCTGGAATTCATGACATGAGGGTTACTCCGCACGTGCTTCGTCATACATTCGGCTCATTGATGCTCGCTGCGGATCCAACTGCACTGGTGCCAACCCGCGACCTCATGGGACACGAGAGCATTGAGACAACCAACAAGTATGCACACACACGTGAGGAAGCACGCCGTCTCGCCTTGCTCTCAATGCATGAGATGAGGCGCTCCAACAGCAAAAGAAATGGGTGACCCGGCCGAATTCGGTATTGCCGCATCACCCATTCTTATCCGCTGACATAGCCTGCCAACCACAGGCATGTCGATCTGTTACCCAATCATTATTGCTGGCTTGCTAGTCCCTGGTTACAAGGTAATAGGTTCCACCGGCAGCGCCACCCACGACGCCAAGCGTACCGATTCTGGCAGCCGCAACCTTTAGTCCAAAGTTCTTCGGCTTAGGCTCAAGCAGCGCTGCACTCCGCGTTGAATCAAGCTGCGCCTGCACCGCATTGAGTTGAGCAGCGAGTGATGAAGTTGGCATCTTCGGGTCGTGGCCAAGCATCGCACTTTTCGCCTCGCCGGCAAGCCTTGCCGACTCCGAAGTGAGGGCTTTGACAGAGTCAGACACATCATCTACCTTAGCTGCCGCTGATGCCCTTGATGCTGCCGACGAAGTTCTCGACTCAGCTGACAGCCTTAGAGAGTCGTGCTCATTAAACGGTGCAAGCATGCGCGAGAGTCCATATCGGGCATCCTCCATTGATAGATGCCCCTCCCTGAGATCGTGGGAAGCATCCGCTGCAAATCGCTTCTGGATCTGTGGATCAGAGTATCTTGCCCGCTCCATGTAATCCACAGCGGAGTCTGCCCTGCGCTGCGCACGGCTAACGTTATCCATCATGCGCTCTGGAAGCTGTGAATACTTGTGTCCAAGGTTACGGGCCGAAGTCTGCGCGTCGGTCGCGCTTGAGATCACCCACGAGAGGCTATTTGAGTTTCTCCCGTAGGCAAAATCCCTAGCAGTGTTGGATGCGTCGAGGAACTCATCTGAGGCATTAGCAAACGCCCTGCGCGCGCTGGTCCTTGCATGCGGTGCACCAAACAATGGATCATGAGGCAGCGACTTACCGAGGCTCTCAAGCCGCGGGAGATCGTCTGCAACGGAGTTGAATCCCTTTGAAGCCCTGGCGGCCAGCTGAGCAATCTTCCTGCCCGGCGTTCGACCAATCATCAGATCAATGTATCCCATAGCTGAGAAATCCTCACAGTCCCGTATACGCGTTTGTCCCTAACGGTCTGATCATCGGATTTATCGCCTGACCTGTCTCAGGAACCATCTAATGTTGTTTCTTTGGTTTTTGAGCTTAGTGGTGTCTGAGTGTGCCTTTCGAGAGGCGCGCTTGCGTGAGCGTCTTCCAGCGCTCACGCTTTACGCTGCTGAATAACATCCATGTTATTCAGAGCCTCCCTCCAGGCACCAATCAGAAACCACTCGTCTTACGCACATTCCATTACATGAACCAGATCAGCATGAATCGTTAATCAAGATTACAAAATTGCTGGTACATCAAAGTCCAGTTCAGGCCGGGATTTGGGATGGTTTACGTGTCTGGAGCAAGACTCTGATTCGCAAGGACGCGAATCAGCAGCGTAAAACTTGAGCGCCTGGATGTGCGCTCAAGTAAGCGGGTCTTGCTAAAGGCACACACCAACCCGCAATCCCAGAATAACCAGGTAAGTACTGCGGGCGCTAGACCAGAAAGTCGTGCAGGTTTGGCGAGGTCTCAGCAAGCTGCTGCAGAGCCCGGTGCTCAAGCTGGCGCACGCGCTCGCGCGTAACCCCCAGAACGGCTCCAACCTCATCGAGAAATCTCGGCTGTCGTCCGTTGAGCCCGTAACGTAGCTCAAGCACGAGTCGTGATCTGTCAGGAAGCGTGCCAAGCGCTGTGTTTACAGCCTCGCCTCGCATGCCTGCAACAGTGCTGATGAATGGGTCATCGGCAGCTTCGTCCTCGAGCATGTCGGCGAGGCCACTCTCTCCGTCACCAACCGACATATCAAGCGACATGGTGTCTTCAACAAGAGATTTGAGGTGCTCAACTTCCTTTACCTCAAGCTTCAGCTTGATTGCGAGCTCCTCAACAGACGGGTCACGACCAAACTCCTGACGAAGCTTGCGCTCCTCCTTCTGCATTCTACGCACGAGATCTATCACGTGAAGTGGCAACCTGATCGTGCGAGCTTGCGCCGCAATAGAGCGTGAAACTGCCTGTCTAATCCACCAAGTAGCGTATGTTGACAGCTTGAAGCCTTTCTCGGGATCAAACTTGTCGACCGCACGCATCAAACCAATGTTCCCATCCTGGATCAGATCAAGAAGGGGCACACCGTTTCCTTGATATCGCCGGGCAATGGAGATGACCAATCTGAGGTTGGATTCAATCAGCTTGTTGCGAGCACGCTGATCTCCCAGATCCTTGGCTCGTGCCAAGGATAGCTCCTCTGCATGTGTGAGCAGTGGGCCGTCGTCAAGCTGGCCAACGTAGGTTCGCAGCAGATCAAGTCCCTTTGAGTTGCCACCCCAGGCAATGTCATCAGGATCAATAGTGAGATCTATCGAATCAATGCCACCTTCGTCGGCTTCTGGTTCGACCGCTTCCTTGGCAACAAATACTGCGTCAACCAGCTCTCTGCTATCGCTGGTTTTGGATTCTTTACTCTTGTCTGCTTCTGATGGAACCATGCTGGCCCACCCCCAGGCATTGGCGCTGCGTTACTTTTGGTATCGACAGGATGGTTCCCAATCTTGACGTGTTTCACACCCGAAATTTCGTCAATGGCCTTCAGGCGACGCTCAGGCAGCCTTTCCCGATGATCCCGCCGCGCTTAGATCAATAGTTCCAGCGCCAGAGTCGCGGGCACCTGCGTATTGCTGCAGATATGCAATTCGTTGTTGATTTTGCTCCTGTTGCAGGATCTTCATGCGGCGAATCTCTGCCTGGTGAAGCTCAGAAGCAACCCAAAGTGCGGTTACCCAGGTGAGGAAGTAGGCAACGGTGCCTGCTATCAAAGCCTTGATGGCAGCATCTTCCCATGCGGCGCCGTTGACGTAGCTTAGAGATCCAACAGTGACAAGAGCCACAGAGCTACCCCACGATCGCATCATGCGAACGCGAGAAACCCAAGGCTGAAATGCCGATGGTTGTTTCTTGTCGGATTTCTCTTTTTCGTCACTCACCTCGCTCCAACCTTTCTGCGTGCTGCCAGCTCGCGCTGCCTGAAGAAGAGGTAACGAATGATTCTTTCGCGATCTGAAATAGCCATGCGGTCAAACATGCATGCAACAATGAAGTGTCCCTCGCGTTCGGGATCAGGTTTTACGTGAACGATGCGCGCCTTGCCTGAAATTTCTCCTCCGTGCTCAGGAAGATAGAAGGTAATTGTTCCTCGATCGCCTTCAAAT
>CAYTTD010000220.1:0-4088 GCA_964440595.1 uncultured Gaiellales bacterium | reverse complement strand
CATCCTCCCAGCGTGAGCGCCGCAGTAATCGTCACGAAGAACCCGCTATCCCCGTCTGGCAGAAATCCAGTCATTCCCCCGCTATGCGAGCCCGGCGGCGGACCCATCGCCTCGACGCGCTTGATGCCATCGGCAACACGCTTGGCGGCGTCTTTTGAGAATCCGTAGAGTGCCATTATGTGAAGTACGTTCCCACCGCAACGCGAGCGTAGGGCTTGAGCGTAACGGTTGCTGGTGTTGTGCTGGCGCTCGCGGCCTTTGCGACGGCGGCGTCAAGTGGGTAGGGTTTAGTAACGGGCTTGCCTTGGCTGTCCGTTATGCGCCGCCAAGCGCCGCCGCTGAGTTCGTTGTATCCGCGAGATTCGATGTCGTGATCCCAGCCATCCTCGCGGGCGCGAATGGTAAATGTTTTGCGGTAGTAGGTCACATCCACGCCGTTGACCTTTTCGATCATCTTCGTGGCCTTTGGCGGAAAGTCCTTGAGCGTTCCAACCGCATAGACAACACCGTCAATCAATACCGGGTCTGAGTTCACCACCGGCTTTGTGGCTGCCGTTGGATCGTGGGATATGTAGTTGCGGGTGTAGGTAAGCTCCAGTTCGGTCGAATCGCGCTCTGGAGGTTCATCGAACGGCTCGTAGGCCGTGTTGACCGCAGGCTTAACCGGATCGCTTTCGTCGAAGAAATACGGCTCTGTCAGTTCCGTAGGGTTGTAGTCAATTTCTGGCGGGCGCAGCAATGGATTGGTGTCGTAGGTTGTAAAGCCGGACGGCGGGCGCTCGAAATCGGCGGTAACGATAATCGCCTTGCACGGCGGGCGCGCCGCGAACTTGGCCACCGGACCCTTGCAGAATGTTCCGTCCGCGCTCGAATGCGCCTGCCCGCGCTGCGGGATTGACCGAACCCCGTCCGTTGCCGTTAGCGCATCGGAAGTTGACGACTGGACGGTATCATAAATGACAATCCATTCCTGATGGTGCGAACGCCCATCGTTGGTATCTTCGCTCTGCTCATCGCGCAATCTGACTTCAGTTACCGCCATTAGAAATCGACCTCGACAAGTTCGACCGCGTTACTGGTGTTTTCGACGATATCGGCCAGATAGTCATTCGATTGCTGCTGTTCCTCCAGTTGCTTTTCTTGGGTCGAATTGTTCATCCGCCTGATGCCCATGGCACCCGCGAAGCGTTCCTGCTGAGCCTTGGCGCTGTTGGCAAAAACAATCTCGGATCGCTTCCCGTCACTCTCGGCGAACAGCCGGTCAAGCTCCTGTTGGCGCTTCTCCGCGTCCTCCTTTTCCTTGTCGAATTGCTTTACCCTCTCGTCGTTTGCGGCGTCGTTCAACTTTTGGAATGAGTCGTCCAGCTTGCCGAAAACGTCTTCCCCCTCTTCCCCGGCAGTAGCAAGAGAATCGGTGTAGCCGTTCATTGCGTCGGCAGCGCTCGCGACGGCAACAGCGTTTTCCGTCGCCTTGGCGCGGATGTCGTCAAAAAACTGTGACACCTTCGCAGAGTTCGCGCCGTCAGCGAATGAATCGAACGCTTCCTTACCCTTTTCACCGGCCTCCAGCGCCTGTTCAACCAGCGAATCTGTCATCAGCGAGAACGTGTCTGTCCATTCCATCTCCACGCCGGGGAGAAGATTTAGCAGATAAACGATCCCCTGCCCGAGCAAGTCAACAGCCTTGATAACGCCAGCCATCGCGGTAATAGCGCCGGCCTTGAAGAAATAGAACCCGGACTTGAGCAGGTCCACCCAGTCCGCGGCCTTCGCAACGGCAGTCGCAATCCATTCGACGGCGGTGACGATCTTATCACCAGCCCCGCCACCACTCGTTGCAAGATTGGTGAACGAATCGGCGGCAGCGGTGATGAATGGTGCAAGTTCTATGGCCAGCGTGCGGCCTATGCCGGTGAATACAGACCACATCCTTGTCATCGCGTCGTTTGCCGCCTCCACCTTTGCCGCGTCGATTCGGCTGAAGGTCAGGCCCAGCAATTCCGCATCTGCCTGCATCGCCGCGATGCCTTCCGAGCCAGTCATCAGGAAGCTGCCCATCGCCTGCCCGGCTTTGCCGAACGCGAGCGTTGCAAGCGCGGCGCGTTCTGCTGGATTGGTCAGTTCGCGGTACTTGTCCGCAATCACCCCGATTGCGTCTGCCGCTGGCATCTTGGCAAGCTCGGCCGCGCTGAGGCCAAACGCATCGAATGCCTTAGCCGCTTCCCCGCCCTTGATAACGGAGTCGCCGAGAATCTTTTGCATTTTCTCCAGGGCCGCAAAAAGATTCTCCTGCTCAACACCAGCAAGACCGGCACCATGGGTAAGACCAGCAAGCGTTTCGGTTGCTATTCCAGTGCGGTCGGATAGCTTGGCCATCTGGTCGATAACTTCCATCTGGTTTTTGACCAGAATGGACAAACCCCCGCCGGTCGCGGCGACTGTGAGCGCCCCGATGATGGAAGTCACCTTTGAGATTCTCGCCACCGCATCGGTAGAAAACGCCTTGACCTGCTTTGCGGCGCGCGAGAACCCGGACGCAAAAGCGGCCGTATTCGCGGAAAGACGTACAGCGAGATTCGCGATTGAAACTGCCATTTACTTTGCACCCAGTGCGGCCATAACGTGCCGGACCTTGTCTTCCAATTCCTCTGGCGAAGGCAGGTCTTTCACGCTGGACTCATAATCTGGAATGAAATCGAGTGGTGATGCGGGGACACCGGCAGCGCCGGAAATCATGGCGCATATCTGTGCGGAGCGCAGATCAGCGCGCTCCTCTCCCCACGGTTCTATCGTGTAGTAGGCCACCCAGTCATCGAACTGCCGAGACGACAACAAAGGCAGGAGATAGTCAGGGTGCGGGAATCCGAGCGCCAGCGCCAGACGAAACGCAAACCTTCGGCGCGGGCGCTCTATGAGTTTTTTGCGGTGTCTTCTACGTCACTTCCGATACCGCTCAACTCACGCGCAACGTCAAAAATGCGGTCAACGACCCTGGCATTCTGCCTGCCGAATGTTTCCGCGTCCTGGTCAGATAGAACCCTGTTCCCGGCCTCATCGACAATGCAGCGGACGACAAGGCGAGCGCGGAAATTCTTGAATACATCCGGCGTATCCTTGACGGCGTGTTGTTCGGCATCGAATGAGTCGCGGTCGGCGCTCGTCATCGACTGCACGAAAACATCGCCGCCCAATTCCGGGCAGGCTACGGACTTGCGCTCAAGTTTTGGCGCAAGCAACTGGTCACGAGAAATCATGCGTTCTCCATTACGAGGAAGTGAACACGGTCGGCGCGCCGCTCACCTTGACGGTGACGGGAATAAACGCAATCCCCTTGCGCTCGACCGTAGTTCCGATTGATTTGATATACCCGTCAAATCCCCACCCGCCACCGTCGTTCAAGACGACGCGGAAACCCTTGTCCGTGCGGAACAGCCCCCACACCGTGTTTAGAAGGGTTTTCGTGTACTGGAGGTTGAACGTAACGTCGCCACCGTTAGCCCAACCGGCCACGAATGTTTCGTACTGGCTAGTGCTGTCCATGTGCGACGTGTCGATGTCCTCTGCCTCCACATTGGGAGGCGTGATATCCACCAGATTGGTCAACGAAGTCCAACTGTTCGATGTCGCGTAGGTGGACTGGTTGCCGTACTGGACTACGGTTGAATGACCCTTTACGGCCATAACGGCTCTCCTAAATCTCTAGGTACTCCGCATCCATCGTGATCCCGAATTCGTCCGGGATTTCTTTACCTTCAGTCACGATGAACGGAATGTCGTTGGCGTCCTGAATTTCGATCCATCCAATTGACTTGCTTTGGATCGTTCCGCTGTAGGCTTCGAGCGCAGCCTGTGCTGCGTTGCGTAGCGTGACGGCGGCGCTATACGTTGTTGCCCAGCAGTCCACCTGTATTCGCCCATTGGCCGCTCCGGTGGTGCGTCCGTTAAAGTGGTAGTCAGGGATGTCGCTTATCACCGTAAGCACGATTGACGCGCGCCGCTCTTTTGCCGGCTTGACGTTGGCGAAAACACGAGCGCCAACCAGACCGGCAACGGTTCCATCTGCCAATAGAATTGCCCGAAACGCGGCT
>CAYTTD010000219.1:0-4101 GCA_964440595.1 uncultured Gaiellales bacterium | reverse complement strand
CCCATTCCTCGTATTCGCAAGAGTGTTGACTCATCCGGCAGGGAGCAACTGGAGCTGATTACGTCGCACCCAGATTCGATTGGTCGACTTCGATCCAACCACGGCAATTTCGGAGTCCTTGTTCGAGCATGGTGTTACATCCGCCAACTGGGCATCGACGGGCTGCATGACGCGAGCGGCGCAGCAGTTTTGAATGCCAATGATCTCAAGAGTCTTCTTGCAGAACTCTTCGAGGATCAGTGGGGAAGATCATGCATGCACGAGTTTGTCGTGAGTGCTGAAGCGATCAAGAATCAGACCGGCGTCCGGGCTCTTGATATTGCAAAAAGATTAATGGATCACGGTTACCATCCACCAACCGTCTACTTCCCGTTATTGGTGCCTGAGGCGTTGATGATCGAACCAACCGAAACAGAGTCCCGTCAGGTCATTGAGGCATTTGCCCAGGCAATGCACGAGATTGTTTCAGAGGCAAATCAGTCTCCATCCGTTCTTCGAAGCGCACCCCACTTCACATCCGTTTCAAGGCTTGATGAGGCAACGGCTGTAAAGAATCCAATCTTGCGCGCTGAACTGAATCACTGAAATGTATTTTGGCGCTCATGTTTCATCTTCTGGCGGAGTGCACAAGGCAGTTGAGCGAGCAGCATCAATTGGTGCAGATGCTCTTCAGATATTCACACAGAGTCCAAGGATGTGGAAGCCGCAAAGCCATAAACCTGAGAACATTGAACAATTTATTGCGTTGCGGCAGGAGCTTGGAATCAAAGCGGCAGTTGCTCATGCGATCTATCTGATCAATATTGCGAGCCCAGATAAAGACCTATGGACGAAGAGTGCCGAATGCCTTGTGAACCACATGGGTATTGCACACGAGCTGATGCTGGATGCGGTGGTGCTACATCCGGGATCACTCAAGGAAACCGGGTTTGAAGAGTGTCTGCCGAAGATTGTCGAGGCGTTGCATCGTGCGCTCGATGGATCCTCGGATACATGGTTGTTGCTTGAGAACAGTGCCGGGCAAGGGGGGACGGTCGGTCGCAGCGTTGAGGAGTTGGCGGCAATCATTGATGCTGCCGGTTCGCCAAACCGTCTTGGTATCTGCATCGATACGTGTCACTGGTTTGTTTCCGGCGTCGATGTAACAGATCCTGACATTCTCGATGTTGAGATGAAAAAGATCGATCAGCAAATCGGATGCGATCGTTTGCGTGTGCTGCACATTAACGATGCGCTTACACCCATTGCATCAAACAGGGATCGACATGCCAATATCATGGATGGGCATCTGGGCTCAGGGCTCGCAACCTTTCTGAATCATCCTATGCTTCAAGGATTGCCAGCAATTCTGGAGGTGCCAGGGTATGGCGATGGTCCAACTCGTGAAGAGTTGGATAAGGTCCGGGCTCTGCATGGATAATTTTTCGTGATTTAAATAAAACCGGCGGCGTCCCCTGCGTTTGCCAGATCACTTCGGACCAACGTTGTTCTCGTGGCCAAGTGCAGGGGGTCGCCGCCGTTTCCTCCAATGTACCAACCTTCGTTTTTCTCTGTTCAGGCTGGCAATACCTGACCAAGCGGAGGAGGTCTGGAGAACATATGGCTTGTAAACCACTCATTGCTGAAAGTAAGTCTTTGAGGTCGCCGCGGTGAGTTCAGAACCAATCTCGTAACTGTTTTTCGCAATGACAACCGCGCGATTACAGCCTGCAGAATAGTTACCGTGCGAAGGCCGAACATGCTGATGGCTGCGATGAAGAGAGACACTAGAGTACAGGTGCCAAAGACCGTTGCAAGTGGCAGAATTGATTCGATGCCTGAGTATTGGATTCCCCACCACTCTCCTGCAAGCATCTGAACATAGCTGACTTCAAGAATCCAGATCAGCATCAGCGTAAGCGAAATCAGAAGAGTTCTCAAAACATATGTGTCGAACCAGTCTCTCGAAGAAAGACGCGAGATTTGCGCGTTACGCAGTGCACGCTCAGCGCTTCGGCCAGTGCTCTTTTCAATTCTGCGCTGTTGCAGACGTTCGCCAGCAACGAATCCGACAGATCCAAGCAGTGATAAAACGCCTGCTACGATCAAGCCAAAGCTTAAAGCGACGCTTCCGTCGGCTGTGCCCTGAATACCACCAAACATTCCAAGAGAGGTGCCATAAAAGTTTGCAATAGTTTCGGCCAGCATCACAGTGATTCGATCTACCAGAAGCACACCCAGTGCGACCGCACCAATTACGATGGTCAATCTGACCGCGCGGTATTGGCGTGTGCCGATGCTATGTCGAAGAGTTGTTTGCATGGGACGGGGTGAGCTTCTCGGCGAGGTGCGCCGTTCATTCTTTTAGAGTATCGGCAAAAGTGTGCAAACGCTTTAGCATATTCTGGTTCTGGCTATGGCGACAGGTGCGCAAAGAAACCGCATCTGTCAAAAACCCGATGAACTGAAACAGGCCGATTTGCGGCATTGTTTTGTGACGGGAAGAAGGAGCTGCGAGAGTGGCAGAGATTCGACTTAGCGGGATTAACAAGATATACCCTAATGGAACCCATGCCGTGCACGATGTTGACCTTCATGTGGGAGACGGCGAGTTCCTGATTATGGTCGGGCCATCAGGGTGTGCCAAGTCGACTATTCTTCGGATGATTGCTGGGCTCGAGACGCCGACTTCTGGAACAGTTGAGATCGGCGGCAGAGTGGTGAACGATGCACCGCCTAAAGATCGAGACATTGCCATGGTCTTTCAGAGCTATGCTCTGTATCCACACATGTCTGTTAAAGACAACATGGCTTTTGGACTGAGATTGCGGAAGATGCCAGAGCCTGAAATAGAGATGAGGGTTTCAGATGCAGCCCGAATTCTGGGACTTGAGCAAATGCTTGATCGTCTGCCCAAACAGATGTCAGGTGGGCAACGTCAGCGCGTTGCAATGGGGCGAGCAATTGTTCGGGAGCCTCAAGCCTTTTTGATGGATGAGCCGCTTTCGAACCTGGATGCCAAGCTGCGTGTTCAGATGCGCACCGAGATTGCCCGTCTCCACCAACGGCTTGGTACGACTACGGTTTACGTAACGCACGACCAGGTTGAGGCAATGACGCTTGGCCAACGAATATGCATTCTGCGCCTCGGCGTTGTGCAACAGGTCGATACGCCGCGAATGGTATACGACCACCCTTCAAATATTTTTGTCGCAGGCTTTATTGGTAGTCCGGGAATGAACTTCTTTCAAGGTCATCTCCTGGCGGGACCATCTGGTCCGGTATTGCAGATCGGTCATAACTATGCGTGGCACCTGCCGGAATCCATCTCATCAAGACTTGTAGTAAATGTGGATGGCGCAGGTATTCCGGTAGTTGTAGGTATCAGGCCAGAGCATCTACACCACGTCGGGGGTGCAGCCAACGTCCAGCCTCTAAACGCCACGATAGATCTGGTTGAAACAATGGGAAGCGAATCATTCGCCTACTTCAATGTGGATGTCCCGTCACCAGATCTGTCTGATCTGTCAGATACACAGGCCGTCAGTGCGCTGCATGTTGCCCGGCTTGATGGCATTGGTCCAGATGCTGCTGGGCATGTAATACAGCTTACTCCGGATCTTGATCGTATTCACCTCTTTGATCCTGGCACTCAGCAAAACCTGTTGCTCGCACCGCAATTTCGCGCATCCATAAACATTGGTGCAAAAAGTGAGCCTGATGTTCAGGTTGTTCAGAAGCCCGAATTCGGCTTTCAGACAAATGTACCTACAGTTCATGAGGTTGAGTTCCCTTCAGTGGTTGCTCCCCCGCCTATGCCAGCGCCTCTCCCGCCAATGCCAGTACCTGGTCAGGCGATTGAGGCTGTGTCAGAGGCCATCGAGTTACCGATTCCTTCGGCGTCAACGGATCATTCAGGCGGATTTTCGATTCCAAGACTAAAACTTGGAAACTGAAATAATTTCAGGAAATTCGACAGTCGGATTGTGGCCTGGGCAACCGGATCACCTGCCTTGTGCTGTTTAACTGTCGCTAAACGAACCCTGACAAGACAAAAAATCCGAATAAATTCGGCCTAAGACCCGATATAAGTTGTATTTTTTCAGGAATTGCCTTTTTTTT
>CAYTTD010000218.1:0-4161 GCA_964440595.1 uncultured Gaiellales bacterium | reverse complement strand
TGGTCACTCAGGGTTGGTGGTCACTCAGGGTTGGTGGTCAAATAAAGCACATGGTCACCGAGGGTTACTCCGGGTTTGAATCTCACTCAGGACTACGCAGGTCTCACGGTTCCTCGGGTCTGATAAGATCTCATGCTTCCTTGGGGCTACCCCGATCTCAATTTGAAGCGATTTTCGCTGCGATTCGCGGTTTTTTGCATATATTCAAAGGTCGCGGTAAGTTTGTTGCCTCATAGGGACGGTGGTTGCAGGTGGTCGTTGCAACAACCGTTTGAAGCAACAACCGTTTGAATCCACACCAATTTTTTCTCATGAAAAAAGGCTCGCCGAGTTTGGGAGCTGCCACGGCTTTGGGCTGCAAAATAATTGCTCCCAAGGCGACTTTTGATCAAATACGAGATAAAACTCGACCTGGGACGAGGATAATTGCCAATCCGGTTCCACGACGAGGATCCACGACAAGGATCCACTACAAGGTTTCGCAACAAAGTTCCACGACAAGGCACACGATCGATAAGCAAGCGACCGAAAACCAGGTACATGTTGCAACCACCGATTGAAACCGCCGACAAAAACATAACGCGGCCTGGTTGTGCGCCGCAAACAATCAACACCACCCGCATCGTCGCGATGAAGCGCACCTCGACGCGCACCTAAGAATCAACACCGCCAGCACTGTCACGATCGAACGCAACTCGAATCGAACTAAGAATCAACACCATCGGCCATGTCGCGGTCGAGCTCGTCGGGATCCGTGAGAGGGCCGTCGGCAGGGAACTCCCTTTTCAGGAACGCATTCAGGGTATCCAGATAGATGCGCCGCTCTGGAGCGAAGCTTGCCGCGAGACGATAGTGGCGTCTGGCTAGCGTTCGGCGCCTCAACCTGTCGTACGCGCGACCAATACAGTAGTGCGCATATGCATCAAGTGGTTCGTTTTCAAGGATGACTGAGAACTCGGTGATGGCGCGCTCAAAAAATCCAAGAGTCAGATAGGTTTTTCCCAGCGCCTCGTAGATCGACATCGACTCTGGTTCAAGAACCTTGGCACGCTCAAGTGGCACGATTGCTTCATCTGCGCGCCCCGCAGCAAGCGCTGCCAAGCCCTTTTTGTACAACTGGTATGAGGTTTCCATTGCCTCTACTCATCGTACCGCAGGAGTGAGAGTGCGATAACCGTGGACTGATTGAAGTAGCAGTAGAACTGGAGTGAATGCGCTGTAAACGCAGGGTAGCTCGGGCAATTCTGGCTAGCGAGACGATATTGCCAATGCAACCTGATCCAACAACGCCTCTGCCGCCTGAGACTTTGGCACGACGCCTGTTGCAACCTGATCACCGCCGCGGGAAATGATTGTGATGTCGTTCAAATCCGATGAGAAACCTGTGTCGCTTCCAGAAACATCGTTATAAACGATCATGTCAACGTTTTTTCGTGTCAGTTTCTCTCGGGCTCGAGCGATTCCATCTGGGCCGACCTCTGCTGCAAAAGCTACAAGATATGGATTGGCTGCAGAGCCCCGCTCTTCGGAGATTGTTCCAATGATGTCTGGTGTGGGATAAAGAGTCAGATTCAATACCTCATCACCGCGCTTCAACTTGGTCGCATTAGGTTCACCTGCAGGTTCACCGGGTCTGAAATCACTCACGGCCGCAGCCATTATCAGCGCGTCAGATTGCGCCACTGCGCTCCTGGTCGTCGCAAGCATTTCATCGACAGACTCCACAACATCGATCTGAAGGTTTTGACCTGATCTGGGCCCCAGCATTTTGAAGTTAGCCAGGATCTCGCCCGAGACCGAACTCGTTGCAATCAGGGCAACTGAAGCGCCACGCCGGGCCGCCGCATTTGCAATAGCAACTCCCATCTTGCCTGACGAGCGATTTGTTATTACGCGTACTGCGTCGATCGGCTCGCTGGTACCTCCAGCAGTTACGACGAACTTCAAACCGGTGAGATCTTGCTTTGGTTCAAACAACTCCCCTACCCTGCTCACGATGCTCTCAACCGACGCCAATCGCCCAGCACCAAACTCTCCGCAGGCAAGTTCTCCACTATCCGGCTCCACTATCTGAACTCCATCGTCAAGCAGTTGCCTAGATGCTCGAATCACAGCAGGGTGCTTCCACATTGCCTGATTCATTGCTGGTGCGATTAGCACAGGGCATTCAGCCGCAAGATAGCACTGGCCGAGCAGGTCGTCGGCAAGCCCTGCTGCCATGCGGCTCATACACCCAGCAGTTGCTGGTGCCACCAGCAACAGATCGGCGCGCCTTATTGCGTCGATATGGGGAAAGCCAGAGCTTCCAGCCGTCAAAACAGGTTTACCGGTCAACGCCTGAAAAGTGACAGGGCCGACGAACTCGCTCGCAGAATCGGTCAACAATACCTCAACGGAGTGCCCCGACTTCTGCAAAAGACGAACGATCTCAGGCGCCTTGTAGGCAGCGATACTTCCTGTTACACAAAGCAGTATGTGTCTGGAAGCCGAATCCACCTGCAGGATTCCTCCAACTTAATTGATCGTCATGATACGTCTTCTTCAGGGAATTCAACCTGAAGCTTGTTTGCTGAGATCTCTTCCAAAGCCAGCGTAATGTAGTTCTTGGAGCGTGACTCGATGAGTGGTGGCGGAAAGTTCTCATATGAACCCTCACCGAGGTGGTGGTAGTAGTCATTAATCTGCCGAGCACGCTTTGCAGCAACCTGAACCAGGCCGTAGCGGCTACGCACTTTGTCCATGTAACTGTCGATGTGCATCTGAATTGCCATATAACTACTCCCTGTTGTTTATTCGTGAGCTGTAGATGATACCTTGCCCGGCATCGTCAGTTCTCTATCAATGATCCCCTGAAGCTCGGCAATTGCCCGATCCTGATCATCATTTCGCACAACATAGTCGAAACTTGCCTTGGCATCAACCTGTTGCCGGGCAACGTCCATGCGCGTTGCTATCTCTTCAGGAGTGTCGCTTGCACGATCCCGTAATCGTCGCTCAAGCTCCGCAAAATCCGGAGGTTCAATGAAAACCAGCACCGAATTTGGTGTGGTCTTGCCAACCTCCAGTGCCCCTTTTAGCTCGAGCTCGAGGATCACGCTGCACCCCTCAGCCTGGATGCGATCAACCTCAGAAGCCAACGTTCCATAACGGTTGCCTGCAAATTCAACGTGTTCCAGCAGTGCACCGCTCTTGACGTAACCATCAAATGCCTCGTCAGTGCAGAAGTAGTACTCGCGCCCATCAACCTCTCCGGGACGTGCGCGACGTGTTGTGGCGGATATAGCAACCTGCAAGCCTGGAAAGTACTTCATTACGCCGCGAATCAACGTACCCTTACCGGCTCCTGACGGACCAGATACAACAAACACTTTTCTGCTTCGCGCGGCAGCCATGATGCCAGGATTCTACTTTATTCCGTTGCGCTCAAGTGCCTCAATGATCTCGGTGCGCTGCCGTTCCGAAAGGCCAACAACGGTTTTTGCCTGGCTAACGCGGCACTTTGTGAGCAGTTTGGTCGCCTTGACTCTGCCGTACTTGGGCACCACGAGAAGCAGGTCAAAAACCTTGGCGGTTTCGAGAAAATGTGGAGGATTCTGCAGCGTTTCAATGATGCTTACCTCTCCGGATTTAATCTTTCTCTTCAACGCAGCGCGCTCGGTGCGAATCTCATTCGCCTTTCGAAGCGCCTCCATTCTCTGGGGCATTGAACGTTCAGGAGTCTGATGGGGGTTCCGCGATGACATGACGATTCATCATAGTTGCGTTTGCAGGAAGATTGCAAGCAAATTCTTTTGCAATCTCGACAAGAACTCCAGCATGCACCGCCGCAGCCGTCCCAACTGCTACTGCGCTCGCCCCGGCATTCAACATACGCCGCGCGGATTCAGGGCTCCCAACACCGCCGCAGCCGATTACAGGTATCGAAACCGAACTTGACACCTGCCTCACTACATTGAGCGCAATCGGGTGCAGAGCGCTGCCAGACAATCCACAGACAGCTGAACCCAACAGCGGCTCAGGCCCCGCACCACTGAACATAATCGATGGCATCGTGTTCACCGCAGTTATTGCGCAAGCACCAGCCTTTTCAGCCGCTCGGGCGACCTTTGCAGGTGATGAACATGCTGCGGTCGATCCCCGACCTCGTCATCGGCCTTCTGT
>CAYTTD010000217.1:0-4189 GCA_964440595.1 uncultured Gaiellales bacterium | reverse complement strand
GCAACTACGCAGAACGACACACCGCCCCTTCCAGAAGCTCATCTACTCCGCCAGACTCAAACGCGTTCAACGCAGCTTCGGCAGGCGGTGCATTGAGTAGCCATGCCAAGTGCTCAAGCCAGCCTGATGCACCCAGCGTTGTGGCGTAGGGTAGCAACGCGTCGACAGCTTCATGCACCAGTTCGCTGACAGGCACGGGTGATTGCCGCCCGTCCACCAAAAACTGGGCGCGAGCTCCGAATTTCGCAGCGCTCCAACGGTTATGTCGATCCAGCGCCTCGTTGGGGCGCGGTACTGGAGCACCATCCAGCGCCTGCGCGGCAGCTGCTTGGATGAACGCGGCAACTGCGAGCGTGGCTCGCTCATCGATATTCGCGTCGATGGCGCGGAATTCCACAGTCCCATATGCAGGCACAGGCGATACATCCCATTGAAACCGTTGAGGCGCAGAATTCTCCAGCTGGTGGAGTCGCAGAGTTTCACGAAACTCCGATGCACTGGTGATAGCTGGGGTCGGCCCTCCCCATAAGCATCTGCGAATAATCTCGGCACGCGCACTCATCCACACTGTGCGCTTGCCATGCATCACGGGCGAATTCGCTGTCAGCGCAATGACGAGAGGTGCATAAGCTGCCAGCGACTGGGTAACCACCACCGCTGAATCCAGATCACGAACCCCCACATGAACATGCACACCGTGAATCACTTGATCCTCGAGCTGGCCAGTGTCTGCATGGAGGCCAGCAATCTCTTGATGAATCCTGGTGGGAGTGATGAGATCTGGTGTCACTTCAATACTGGGATGAACGCCGTGGATTGCGATTCGCCAACCCAAGGCTTCAGCACGCCGAGCAGCCTCGCTGCGCAGCGCCGCAAGGTCGGCATCCAATTGAGCGATATTTGTCGAGACGACCGTTGTTAACTCGCATGAACAGCGCAGGAGTTCAGCTTTGAGCCAGCCGCCCGCGACCGATTGACTCCTCCATTCTGAGTCGAGCAGCAGATCGGCCGACGGGGGCTCATCTCCCCCAGCTTCGCCTGGCACGAGAAAGCACTCCTCCTCGAGGCCAATCGATAATTCTGTTGATTGGGGCCATGCATGCTCAGTCATCACCTGAAGATTCCCGCGAGTGTTCAACACTGAACATTTTGCAGTATTTGCAGAGTCACCTAATTGGCAGAACTCTGGGCGTGCCACACACTGAATGCACCCCCAGTCACGATATATGCCCCTGTTTGGGGGGGCAGTCGTGAAACATATAGGACACGGATCAGCACAACATGTCAATGGCACTGAAACCTGCTGGCTCGCCGCCTCCCCGTCCGGGAGCGGCGGCGAGAGAGCGCGGATCAACATCTTCTTCCGGAAGAGAGTCACCGCCTGCAACCGGCGGCGGCAGAGCTGTGCCCGCGCCTCCACCGCGAACCGCACCCGCGAGCGACCAGCCTCCCCATCGACCTGCGCCTGCAAGCAACCCATCCCCGGCTCCAACTGCAAGCGGTAGTGGAAATTCAACGAGAAATTCCCGCAATACGGGCGGACCCTCTACCCGATCCTCGAGCTCCGAAAGCTCCGCACCAACGGCTGAACGTGCGCGTGATGCCGCTAAAGCCCGGAGCCATAGCCCCAGTAGCTCAGTAGTGCTTGATTCATCGATCCCACGCGAAGAGCGTCGTGAACTTCGGCGTGACCAACGGGATTTCGAACGCGCCCAAAACAGGTTGCTCGACCAGTTGGAGGCAGCGCCGCAAGGTGAATCATCGAGTCCCGATGGTGAAAGCGAAGCGGAAATTGAAGCTCGAGAGCGACTGCGCGACCTGCGGGAGGCTTACTGGTCAGATCACACGACGTACATCGATTCTGACGGAACACTGTTTCAGGCCGATTTCAATGCTGCGACGCAGGATGTCGAGCTTGAGCGTCGCGTGTACGGCGCCGGCTCCCCCAATGGCGAGTCGACATATACAGATCTCTTGGCGACACTTCGCGACGATGGCAGCAGAGAGAACCGGATCGATGTAGTTCAGGGCAGTCCACACGATGCTCATGGTGTCACCACAACCCAGTCTGCGATTCAGGTACTGGATCGAGATGGCTCACTGATCGAGGTTGGTGAAGGCACGACACGATCAAGAATCAGGCCCGACGGTACGAAACGAACCGTCAATCAACTGGAACGATTTCGCGCCGATGGCACGCGAATTGGTCAAACACGTACCGATACGGTTGAAGCCGTCGATGGCACATCGACCATCGAGCGAACTGACCAGACGTTTGCGCGTGACGGGCAGACCCTGACTTCGACGAACTCTTCGACAACAGCAATCGACACAGCGGGCGAGATCACGGCGGTCGATGGCACGTTGGTGATGTTTTGGCCTGATGGCGTGACTCCGAGATCACAGACCGTTTCGCACAGCGCAGATGGCGAAGTCGGCACTACAACAGTAACTGATTTCAACGAGGCTGGAGTTCCGCTTTCAACCGGAATCATTCGCAACGACGATGGCCTGCCCGAAGACCAACAAGGCGCACCAGGATTCATCAGTCACGAACTCATTTCGTGGACCCCTGAAGGCGATATCGAAGCACGGCTGATTGGCGGCTCAGACACAACATTAGCTCAACTCAATACTCAGTTAGCAGCCGGCCGCAGGGGAGAGGCGTTCGCCGAATTCGCCGACGCCGACACACTCGACGCAGGTGCAGTGATGTGGGTCGACCCCGATTCAGACATGCAGCTTGACCAGCGCCAGGCACAGGAATACCGCCGGGGAACCGAAGATGAGGGCGAAAACAATCGCTTCGATGGCACTGCTCAGGGTTGGACGATACATCCAGCGCTCGAACCTGGTGTGGATGTACCCGCAGGATTCAGGATTCCCGCCGAGTTCGGCGCACGTGCAACAGCTGCCCGCCTCGATGAACTGATGCAGCCGGGCACACCCGAGTTTGACGAACTGGCTGCAGAACAGTTCGCATATGCAATTGAGGCTCAAGAAGCGACTACAGATCAGCAGCGACGTCGTTTAATGCAGTCGTACTTCTCTGAGCACGATCTGTGGATTGAGCAGGCAGGAGGCCCAGCGCCTGCTGTGTTTGCGGCTGAGCTGGTCGAGGGTTCAGGCGCTGGCATGTTTGGCGAGGAGCGCGCTGAAGATCTGCACGTCGCACTCGCCCGAACACACGTGCCTGGCAGCGATGAACAAGGAAATCCAACAACGGTTGCGATGCTCCGAAACTTGTATACCGACGGTTCCACAGACGACATTGTGCAGAGTGAAATGCGCGCACCGGGCGGAGCTAGCTCGAGCACGATTGAATCTGAGCACCACACTGCAAGCGGTGCCCTCACTGAGCACGAGATTGTGATTCACGGTCGCCAGCCGCGCGCCACTGAAGGCCTTGAACCCATCGAAGTCACAAATGTCACCCGCGAACGCTTCGATGAGCAGAGCGGCCTGCCCGTGGGGCAGCAGTACTACGCAATGGCAACACACGATTCAACCAATACCTCGCTGAGCGAGCGCACCGAGACGTATTCTTCCGACGGAATTCACATCAGAACAGTAGTTGAGGACACCGATCGCAGCCGAGCATGGGATGACGCAGCGATTGAAGAATTTACCGATGAAAACGCGAGTGTTCTTGATCTGGCGCATGATGACAATTTCGACGTCAACAATGACGGCACCACCATTACGACTCCACCGATCGGAGTTCACAACACGCACTCGATCACCACCACGGAATATAGCGACACAGGTGAACCTGTGTTTTCGCAAACCATTGAAGATGCAGCGTCGGTAGCAGCTCCACTCGATGTGGATACCCAGGATACCGACGAGACTGAGGACGATCTCGTCAGCTCAGACGCAAATGGCGCGCGACTGACCCAGACTCACACGGTGACAACCACTGGTGAAGAGAACGGGTCGACACCCATTGAGAACGAAAACGGACAACGCATTGCCCCGAAGGATGTAGTTTCCACAACCACCACATCTGAATTTGATCCTGATGACGGCAGTGCGGGCGGCAACAACGGCACTGGATTTCAAAGACGCGAAATCACCGAAATCACAACGGGATTCAGCGTGCAACCCGGCGGTGAAGTAACGAACCAGTGGGCTACGCCCATGGAGACTCGCTTGCTCCTCGAGGGGCACGACGACGACTGGGTTTACG
>CAYTTD010000216.1:0-4221 GCA_964440595.1 uncultured Gaiellales bacterium | reverse complement strand
TCCGTCGCGCTCTATCCAGACGTCGTGTGCACCGTTCACCATTATCTCTGTCACCGATTCATCGCGAAGGAATCTGTCGATTGGGCCAAACCCCAGAACTTCGTCAAGCACCTCACGGGCAACTACTTCTCGTTCAATTCGCGACAGCGGACGCTGATCACGGTCGATGAACGCGAAGACGGTTTCCGCTACGGTGTCGCGAATATCATCCTCATTACCATCAAGTTCAGAAAAAAGTGTTGGCCCAACAGCAGTGATCACAGCTTTATGTACGCGGCGCTTTATGTCTGCATACTGGTCGGCTGGATGTGATGCGCCTGGCAAACTCATGCTGCTCGATCACCTGCGTGTTCTGTACGTCTGTGTTTTCGGTATCGTCGGTAGCGAATCGGGTGAAGCATGCGTTGTCTTGCACCGTCAAGTTCACGCCTGTGGGGCAGGTTTGGATCAAGCGATTCTGCAAGCTCAGCGATCGCACGTGCTCCTCCGGAGTCAGGCTGCTCAATCACATGTATCTGCCCGCTGTTCAACCCGCGAACAAAGCCTGCGTCCACCGGAATAGAGACATCGAAGTGGCGGCCTATCGCCGCTTCGATTCGTCCGCGATCAATGCCGTTTGTCATGTCGGCGTGGTTCAGAACAAGCCTGGTGTTTTCGGCTGGAAAGCTCTGTCTTTATAGGAAGAGCAGCGTTGACTCGAGGCGCCGAAGAGACACTATGTCGGGGGAGGTGACTACTACTGCCTGTTGCGCTCTCGCTAGAACGGTTTGCGTTACGTCCCCCAGGTTGCTGGGTGTATCAACAATGATTGTTTCGTGCTCTTCCTTCGAAGAGTGCAGAATCTGATCCAGCCTGCTGGTTAACATTTTGGGTAGCGTCTCATGTGGCGCATTGGTTCCCACGATGTTTACGCCGCTCTTGTGCCGATGGAGGTATCCGGCAAGCTTTCGGCCGTCTACCTCTCCAGAATCCAGCAGAAGATCCTGTAAGGCGTTTGTGTCCGGCATGCCGAATGCAACGAGGGCATCTGATCCGTAAAGATCAAAATCCATGAGTGCGACTTCGTGGGCGTAGTAGCGAGAAAAGCATGCAGCCAGGTTGGTTGCGATGGTTGTTCTCCCGACACCTCCCCTGGTTGAGATCACTGCACATACTGCTCCGCTACTTTCATCGTTGCGACTGGAGCCATTAGCGCCCCCAACGCCGAACGCAATTTGGTTGCTGCCCTTTTGGACAATCCTTGATCTCTCAATCTCAAACACGAGTCGCTCGATAGGTGAGGGCGATTGCATTACGTCAAATATTCTTTCCGCCGCAGCGTCAGAAAGCTCAGCGACGGCTGGTGAATCAGTGATGAGAATTACGGGTGCCGAGCAGTGGGCGGTTACGTCCGCAAGTACGCGCTCCAGTTGTTGGGGAGTTGCGGATAGCTCTGGCGGTGGTGCCACCACTGCAACGTGTGCTAATGCCAGCCGATCTTTTTGCTCCTGCGTTGGCGCATTCAAAGCAGAGATTGGAACAAAGTTTCTTTCTAGGAATGAGTCGTAGTGGGCAAGTGCTGCAAAAACGGGTTCCTGGGCTCCGTGCTGTGAGACATAAACAACTTCAATCAAACCAGTGCTCTCCATTGGCGCCGCCTCCTTTGGGTGTAATGCTTCAGCGTGGCACTAAAAGGACCTTTCAGAATTCGGCGATTTTTGGCGATAACTTGAGGGGTTAAAGCCGTAGTTCGAATTCAGGCCGTTTTTCGATGCTCGTTGGCTGATTCAGCATCGTGGGGGGCGGCAATCTGGCGTAGGCCAGAGAGACTGAGGATGACGATGCGCCCCTTCCACATTTCCAGGACTTGTTTCGCCTTTAGCTCGTTAAATACAGTGGACGTTCGTGTGCGTTTAGCGCCAATCAGCTCCGCAAGCAGCGATACGGTTATTCGGGCATCGATGAGCGACTCTCCCCGAGTAGTTGGTCTGCCGAAGCGCTCATGCAGGTTAAGTAGGAGTTGAGATAACTTTCGATCGACGTTCAAGCCTGGCGCAGCAGCAGTTGAGTCAAGTAGGTGAGGGGTGATGTCTCCCCGGCCGAGCTTGGTGTTCATCTCAAATTGGCTGCACTCGTCTGCCGCCGCAGCCAATTGCGCTTCACTAAAAAGCGAAATCGCGGTGTCTGCCTCGAGCGACGAGATTGAAGTTGCCTTGGCTAGCGAATTTCCAACCAGGATTTCGCCAGCAGAGCACACCAGAGGTACTCCCGCGCCAGCAGTGTCAGCCTGATTGAAGTAGACCACAACTTCACCCCGGGCGATAAGAAGCAATACCGCATCTGCTTGTGATGATGAAGCGGACTCGCCTCTCATAAGGCGCCGGATGGTTCCCTGGTTTACGACTGTGGTTGCCTCTGACGGTGTGAGATTGTCCAGAGCTCCGCCCACCATGGCTGTGATTTCAAGTTTTGGCTGTTCCTCAGCAAATCGTGCAGCAATGCCGTTGAGACCCAGGGTTCGCAGTTCAGCAACCGATTTATCGAACCACTCAGGATCGTCTGCGCGAGAAAAGGCAGCGTTGATCATTCGCACCTGCGCTGCATCGCAAGGTCGCATTGCATTGATCCACGCTTCTTCAACTTCAAGCAACTTGTTGCTTCTATCGCTTGATGAAGCGATTGCCAGAATTTCCTTACGTTGCAGCTGCGCAAGGGGTGGTAGTTCGTCTTCATTCAATGTACCTACCAACTGCGCCAACCACATTAGATGTTCTTGAGCGGCCCTTGTAGCGATTTCTGAAACCCTATCGTCGCAAAAACGGGCGACCGTTGCGCGAGTAGCGTTCAGTGCGATTTCAGGTAGGTAATCGTTTTGGCCTTCCTCGACAGCTGACAAAGTCCTTCGAGATTCACCGTAGGATCCATCCAATATTTTTGTTTCGGCAATAAACGATTGGGCCATTATTTTCCAGCCTATGTACCCGTGTTCCTCGCTTACCCTAAGTCCTTCCTCCAATGCCATTTTTTGGTTCGAATAGTCAGTGTCGACTCGCAGTAAAAGATCGGCTCGCCGGTTGGTGGAATAGGGACCAAGTTTGGACTTGGACTCTTTGCATATCTCAATTACATTGGATATTCGTTTCACTGCTTCTCGGACCATGCCAGATTCAAAAAACCGTGCAGCCATAAGTGTTTGTTGTTCAGCCCACCCTGGAGTCCCAACATTCAGCGTACCAGTGTTATCCCAATCAATTGCTGCATTCATTGCGCCGGACGTGTCAAGAAGCAAGGACCTTATTTCCGCTAAATTATGAAAAACACCTTCGATCAGCGCGCTGTCTTCGGTGGCAATGGCTCGCTGAGTCAGGTGTGCCAAGATTTTTTCAGCATCTTCGTTTGAATCCATGATTGAAAGGCCGACGGCATAGCTAAGTGACGCTCCAATTTCTAGGAGCTCATCGCCCTGCGCGCGAGCTAGCCCTATCAGCGCCGGCGCCTCATCAATGACAGCGTTCCACTTTCCGTCCAATGCCAAATCCACCAGTCTCCCGTATGAGGGCCATGCCCCCTCCTGTTGAGAGACCTCTTTCAGTGCAGATCTCTGGTCGCCTGTGGCACTAATCCAACAAGCCCGAACGATGGCGCTGACCTGGGTGGCAACATCATTAGTCGCGGCCGCCGCACGCGAACACTTGAGCCAGATAGCCGCGACCTTGTTCGAATTGACGCCAGTTGCACACTCGGCCATCGATCGCCAGTCGGATGGAGTTAGTTGTTCTTCGCTTCCGACGATCTTAGTTAATGTTTGCCACAGCGTTAGGGCGTCGTGGTATTCACGCGACCTAGTGGTTGCAATGGCTTGGCTGCGCACGAGATCGATGGCTGAAGACATCTCGTTGTTGGCAACAAGAATCTCTGCAGCTTTTAGCGTTGATTTGGTTCCCCCAATAATGTCACTAAGAGAGGCTGAGACAATGATCTGGACAGCCTGGCGCCGTACCTCTGGGTTGTCGACTGGAGGGGTGTTGCTGGTCAGCAAAGACGTTGAAGTTGAGTCGAAGTGACACTTTCCTTCCAATCTAAGTTCATCAAGTCGTTTTTTTAGGCTTCGATCGAATCCGCGAATCCAAAAGGCGGGAAATCCGCCTGCGCGTGCCGCCATGTAAACCGCCAAAAGGAGGCTTTGTTCCAGTGTTTTTGTGGATGTGGTGGGCACAATTCCAGATATCGGTGATTTATTCA
>CAYTTD010000215.1:0-4227 GCA_964440595.1 uncultured Gaiellales bacterium | reverse complement strand
AGCATTGAGATCGTGGCTAAATCCGGCGATGCGGAGAAGGCGGCAAACATTGCCAACGCCTACGCCAACACATTTGTTGACGACCGACGGCAACGACTCCAAAAGGTTATCGATCGAAAGATAGAACTCAAGAACAAGGAGATTAATGACTTTCCCAAGATGAAAGCTGATGACCCGCGCGTGCAGTTCAGGCTACAGGCGGGAAAGGAGCTCAGTGAGTTGTTGCAGGCTCGTCAGTCGTGGAGTGATTCAATAAATGTTTCAATCGAAGCAGCAACGCCGGAGTTTCCTATTTGGCCACGAAAAAAGCTGTCATTGCTTGCGGCGCTAATAGTTGGATTCACAGTCGGCGTGGGATTTGCACTCGTCCTTGAAAAGCTTGATCGAAAGGTCTCCGGTGAGGAGTGGAGCGACCTTCCCCTACCCGTGCTGGTTCGCGTGCCCAAGTCTTCGCACGCAAAGTCCAATGCCCCTCTTGGCCCAGGATCGGCTGAGCCGATAGTGGCAGATGCTTTTGCTGCGCTTGGTGCCCGTGTGATGCTGGACCATTCTGCGGATTCGGGAGCACTCGTTCTACTGGTAACCAGCTCGAGGTCTTCCGAAGGCAAGTCGAGCGTTGCAGCCAACCTGTCATACGCTTTGGCACAAGGCGGCAGACGGGTGGTTCTCATTGATGCAGACATGAGACGGCCAACCCAGTCAATCCTTTTCCCTTCACTTAACGGACGCCCCGGACTCTCACAGGTGTTGTCGGGACAGGTTCCAGTAGAACACGCCCTGGCACTGGTTGCCCAGAATCTGGCGGCAGTGCCAAGTGGCCCAAAGCATCAGAACGCGTCAGTGCTTCTGGCCTCGGTGGCATTCAAATCACTGGTCGAAAGACTCACTGATATCTGCGATGTCGTCATTATCGATGCACCGCCTGTTCTTGCGGTGAATGATGCTTTGGCTATCTCTGCTGTCGCAAATCACGTGATCGTCTGTGCCCGCATCGATCTGAGCGATGAGAATGAAGTAAGAACAACAAGCAATCGCATTGCCAGCTCAACCTCGGCAGAGCAGTCGATGGTACTTGTCGGCACCGATGCACCAATTGGCTATGGGTATGAGGCCGCTCTGAACCTTGAAGTCGAAAGAGGAAATCCTTTCTTCCGCCGCGATACCAGCCCAGAGCTCGATCCGTCAGCGCAATCATCACCTACACCACCCTGGATGGCTGCAGGGGGTGAATCCAAGAGCGCATGAACAAAGTGGAAGGATCACACAACGTTAAGATCTCTGACGTGGCACTGACCATTTCAGTGCGTGTGGTATCCGCTTTTGTCTCAGCATTTACCGTCTTTCTGGTCATTCACTCACTTGCACGCGGAGTGTACGGCGAATACATATTTGCGGTGACAATAGCAGGCAGTTTGATGATGATTGCTGATCTTGGATTGACGTCGTCACTTGCGCGCTCAATCGCCGAGAAACGGTCATCTTTTTCTCTGGCTCTGCGCGTCGTGCTGATAAGAACTTCAGTCTCATTCATGATAGCCGCGATGACGCTCACATGGGTGACGGTTTCAAACCGGGAGATGGTTCTGGCAATGGCCGGCGTGATCGTCATAAGCGGGGGGCTGTTTGGTGGCGCCGTCGGACTTCTTCCTAGCACTGGCGCATTCAAAACTCTGGCCATGGTAATGCTCGCTCAACCGATTCTTGAGCTTTGTCTGGTATTGATTGCACTGCAACAGGATGCGGGGGCTATTGGTGTGATGATCGCATCAGCAATCGCAGCTCTTGTGCCAGGCGTACTTGGCACAGCGGTGGTTTTCTCCCGGTTGCGATCTTTCCGGGATTCTTTTCCAGAAGCACAGGTAAGATCATTGTCAAGCATCACAACCTATGGCGGAGCCCTGCTCGTGGTGACGATCGCGATGGCTGTTTTTGGCTCGGTTGATCAGTGGTTCATCAGGTTTTTTCACGGCAGCGAGGTTAACGCCGGTTATGGCGCCGCATGGCGCATCACGCTGTTTCTGGCACTCCCTGCTACTGCCGCAGCAACAGTAGTTGCTCCGCGTCTTGCGATTGGTGGAAAAAATGCTTGGGCTACATACGCCGGTTGGCTAAGGTTGAATTGGATCGTGGGCTGCGCACTTGTAGCGGGAGTCACTGCCACGGCCCCATTGCTTGCACCAATCGCATTGGGTTCAGAGTACTCAGACACGGCGTCTTTGCTGGTTGCCATGAGCTGGATGAATTTGATCTGGCTTGTTGCCCCACTTTCAACCATGGGCGTTAACTACATTGGCGGTGCGGCGAAGCGTATGCCCGCAGCCATTGTGACTGTAATGACCAACATCGTGCTTGACGCCATTCTCGTTCCTCGATTTGCGGCCATGGGCGCTGTCGTATCCACAAGTATCGCGCTCACCTTTTACGTGCTGTTTCACATATGGATTGGCAAGAAAATAATGCTGGCTTCAACGAGTAACAAGTCTGCGCCTGAAATGCTGCGAGGAGAGATCGCCTCAGCGCTTATCGTTTTTGTTTTCGCTGCTGGCATTGCAGTAGCGGGGCGCATGTTGATGGATTGGTCAACCGCATACGTCCCTGATAGTGCGGCTATGGTCATATGTGGCGTGTCGGTCGCCGCGCTGGTGCTGACACTCGGCCGCATCGTAAAACCTATTTGTGGATTAAGCCCATACGGAGTCTTGACGCAACGCGCCGCCACTCATTCCTCTTTCTCAGATTTCGAAAACGATCAGATACCGCCAACCGGTTCGGCCAACCAGGAGGTGGCATGAACAACAATAAGAAAACAATACTTCACGTCACGAGCTTCAGCGCACCATATGGAGGCGCTTTCATCCGCCAGATGGAACTGTTGGATGCAACACTTCGATCACAGGGAAACTGGCGAACTGCAATAGTAATACCACACGAAACAGCAGGCTTTGATTGGGCGAAGGATCTTTCCGAGAAAGGCATCAAGGTTCACGCGCTACCTGCTGACGCAACCTTGACGTCAGATTCTGCTCCTTCAGTCGTGCGCAAAGGAGTAGTGAGCGCCCTTTGCGATGCAATCAAACTTACCGGGGCAGATGTTGTACATACGCACTTTGATTTTGATCTCGAGGCAGCCGTAGCCGTAGCTCAAACGCGAAAGAAGATGCATCGCAACATCAAGTTGATATGGCACTATCGCACGGCGCTTGACCAGAACCTGAAAAACCGAGGTCTTGTACGACGGCTAAAGGACGCCATAAAGTTCAGGTGGTTTGGCAGGCACGTTGATGCCTGCATCTGCGTTACACAGAGCGTTGCCTCAGAGGCAGTTGCGAGAGGCATGAAGGCAAGCAAGACCTTCGCGGTTGTTGCGGGCTGTGATACTGAGACCATGCGCCCTTGCTCGTCGGTTGACGAGCGACAAGCCTTGCGACGGTCCCTTGGTCTCGCCAATGACGACGTACTGGTTTTGCACCTGGGCTGGAAGTGGCATCGAAAAGGTGGCGATCTGCTTGCCGAGGCCGGGAGGATCCTTGAGAAACGCGGTCACCGCAATCTGGTTTTCTGGTCGATTGGTGCCCCTAAGGATCTGGTTCAAAGCCCCGTCGAACGTATTCCCCCTACAAACGAAATCGTAAAATTTCACCAGGCCAGCGACATTTTTGTTCACGCATCAAGAACAGAGGCATTCGGCAATGGACTAATTGAGGCACTTGCCTGTGGTCGCATGGCAGTAACTACTGCACCAACCAGACAGCTGGATGTTATCCCTCGCGGTACCGGATGCACGGTTATAGCCCATGACGACCCGTTTGAGATGGCCAACGCCATCGAGCAGCACCTCATGAGAAAGGATCATTGGGAGGAGCTTGGTACAGAGAATCGCAACTTTGTTGTCAATAACCTGAACATGCGGCGCTGGGCAAACGACCTGTGCAACACCTACCAGGGATTGTTCACAAAACAATTTACGCCCCTACCTGTAAACCAACCTGCGATCCCGACCTCCAGCCAGATTGAGATCTCTCCGTTTTCAGAGAGTGCACCGACCGCTGCGAAGACAACTCAAACAACCAAAAACAATCACCCTGACGAAGCCACTCAGACTCAACCATTTGGCATTGTGCCGCGTAGGGTTCTTGTGATGATCGACCACCTTCTGGTAGGTGGTGCAGAAAAGCTTGCGGTTGAGATTGCTGCCTCACTCGACCGAACCAGGTTCATACCTCACGT
>CAYTTD010000214.1:0-4232 GCA_964440595.1 uncultured Gaiellales bacterium | reverse complement strand
ATGACTGGACTTCAGGATCCTACTCCGTGGAATCAGCTCAGGTAACAATAAATCCAGCCGATGGGGAGAATATTGACTCGTCAACGTCGGGCACGGGATCAGCAGGCGACTCGATCGGATTTGGCTCAGCCGGTGGACTCGACACCATCGCGCCCTCAAAGCCGCTCAACTTCACACAGATGCTCTACTCATTTCAAAGTGCCCGCAAAAACAGAAAGAGGACATTTGTTCTATCGTGGAGGGCGTCGTTAGACGACAAAGGTGTTACGGGCTATATGGTCGAGCGCTGGATTCCAAAATGCAAGTGTTGGAGGTCAATGGCCGTCACAAAGGGGCAACTCAAAGTCAAGATAAAGCTTCCGAAACGCAAGCGTAGGGTGACATATAAATTCAGGGTCAGTGCGTTCGATGCAGCTGGCAACTACTCTGAGCCATCAAAGACAATTCGCCTAAGATGATTTTGGATTTGACTGTTACTTGCCGAAGATCGAATCAAGGCGGCTAGCACGTTTTGTGTCGTCCTTAGAACCACTGCTCCCCGATTCAATCTGCTTCCCAAGCATGTTTCTTAGTACGTCGATCTCGGCATCCCGAGCCTTTACTGCTGTGTTCAAATCACGAACTTCTTCCTCCGTCTCGTAGAGCTGAACCTGAAGCTTTCCAAGCTCGGTCCGGGTCTTCAGAAGAGAGTCTTCAACACCGCTATTGCCCTTCTCGGCAACCTTTCGAGCCGCTTCAGACTCCTGAAGACGCTCATTCAGACTCCAAGCGAGCGAGGTTGAGACAGCTGCAACAACTACGACTGCAAGAACCATTAACTGCCCCAACCAGCGTCCAACGACTACTGCAATCCTCGAGACCCAACCCTTCTGGGCACTATCCTGGCTCGTGGATTCCCCCTTTGTTGTTCCAAGGGATGGCAGGGGTCTAGATGATTTGCTGACCGTCATACCAGAATGTTAGTTGAATCCAATTTTCGCGTGCCAACAAAATTGCGGATACTGGTCACAAAAGTGGCCAACCTAATTGCCTCAAGAGGTTGCCGGAAAAAGCCGAATTAGTACTTACTGCGAACAGACATTCGAGTTTTGAGGTCTGTTCGCTTTACTCGTTGAAAACCAGTAAACAATTCCGCCAGCTGAGCGTCTAACAGGTTTCTGCGGCAGGCGGCATGGAGGCAACGTGAATAAGAGAAAGCCCCGACTTCAAGTCGAATTCAATCAGGAGCTACCATCAAATGAACAGGCAGACGCACCTCCGCCTCACCTGAATGAGCACCTGGACGACAAGCGTAGATACGACGATAAGCGTTTGAGCCGTAAACACACCAAACAGCATCTGCATCTTCTTGAGGGAGGCGGATTTGATCCGGATTGGGCCTCTGAGATAGCCGATTCCGACGCTGTATGAAGTCAGCGCCGCCATTGCGGAACCGCAATTAGATCAACCAAATCCATGGGCGGTGACGGGATCGAACCGCCGACCCCCTCGGTGTAAACGAGGTGCTCTCCCAGCTGAGCTAACCGCCCTGAGGTGGCTAGTCTAGCAACTGCTGGCGTGCGCTGCATGCGACCTTCATCCTGAGATACTCACCTGATCCATGAAAGGTGCGCAGACATCAGACCGACGGTGGGCAGGGCTCGTATTCCTGACCCTTGGCGCATCCATGGTGATTGTTGATAGCACGGTGATAAACGTTGCAATTCCGACAATCATGAATGATCTTGGAATTACCTATACAACGGCCCAGTGGACCAACTCCATCTATTCACTGGTGTTTGCCTCGCTTCTGATCCAGTTTGGGCGGTTGGCCGACAGAGTTGGTCGGGTCAGGCTTTTTAATTCTGGTCTGTTGGTTTTTGTACTTGCCAGCATTGCCGCATCGCTGGCTCCTGAGGGTGCCAGCCTTGTTCTGGCCAGGCTCGTTCAGGGAATCGGTGGAGCGATGATCATGCCATCGGCTCTTTCCACTCTGAATGCGATGTTTACTGGCTCAGACCGGGCCAAAGCATTCGGCGTTTGGGGGGCAATGATAGGTGGCATCGTTGCTCTTGGACCCATAGTCGGCGGATGGTTGACGACGACTGCGTCATGGCGACTGGCATTTTTGATTAACGTGCCACTGGCTCTGATCTGTTACCGCGGAGTCAGGAAGAATATTGCAGAGACTCGAGATGAAAATTTCGTTGTGGTCAAGGACCCGCTAGGAGCCATATCTGTGTCTGGTGCTCTTGGGGCAGCAATATTTGCGACCATTGAGGGCAATACTTTTGGCTGGTGGCACCAACGAGCAACATTCTCGGTGGGCTTCGTGTCCTGGCCGGAAAACTTCATTTCCGTGGTGCCGGTCGCATACGTCATTGCTGTCGCTGCGGCAATTGTATTCGCAACCTCGCAAGCTCATCGACGCAGTAGAAAACAGCCAATGCTCTACCAGCTTTCCCTTTACAGGTTACCTTCGTTTCGCAACGGCAACTTCGCGGCCATGGTGGTCAGCCTGGGTGAGCTGGGCACTGTCTTTGTATTGCCACTTTATCTGGGAGGCGTTCTTGCCTACTCAGCGTTGGACATAGGGCTATTGCTGGTTTTTCTTTCATTGGGTGCTTTTTTTGCAGGTGGCATTGCGCCTCGTATGTCAAACAACATGGATGTAAAAAACGTTGTGGTAGTTGGCTTTGCGCTTGAGATTTTGGGCATCGTGCCTCTTGGATTGTTGATCGACAACGATACCGCATGGTTCGTGCTTGCACCGTTTCTTTTCCTATATGGGTGTGGCGTCGGCTTGGCAACCGCTCAACTGACAAGTGTTGTGCTTAGAGATGTTCCAGTTGCGTCTAGTGGTCAGGCATCTGGCTTACAGAGCACGGTAAGGCAGTTGGGAGCGGCGATGGGCATTGCTCTTCTTGGAAGCGTATATGGCTTTACCCTTTACTCGCATGCTGAGAAAAACCTTTCCAATGTAACCGGCCTTAGCTCTTCCCAGCAGAAAAGGATTGTTCTATCTGCAGTAAAGACCGGCGGCGTGAAGCCTGATTACGAGTCGATCAAGTTAGATGGTCAAGGAGCCAGGCGATTGAGAAGACAAGCCGACCACGCAGTCGAAAGTGCTGTGATTTCTGCTTCGAAAAGCACCTCATACGGCGCTGCGATCTTCATTGCATTGGGGATGGTAGCCGCAACGAGAATTCCAGCGGTAAACGCTAAACCCCATGACTTAAGGAAGGCCTAACCCCGGGCCAATTCCTCTTCGGCTGCCCAAAATTCATCCAATGCCTGCTGACTCACCTGCCCGTGCACCCAGTCAATGTCTCCCGGGCCAAGCACCATTGTTCGTGTTGCATCGGGGCGCGCTTCCTTCATGTAGTCCATCTGCCTGGCTGGCACCAGTTGATCGGTTTCTGCGGTGCCAAGCAGAAGTCTTGCGCCCATGCGAGCCCCGTGCAGTGCCGGGCTGTTCGTGTCGGCCAGGTCGCCCCATAGTTCCCTTGAGGCCTTCTCCAAAGAGATACTTGCCTCTGTATTGTGGCCCAAGCGATTAATCCAGGTAGGCCCAGCCTGTGACACCACAAACTCAAGGTCGGGTCTTTCTGAGGCAACCATCATCGCCAGGTGTCCGCCTGCTGACGACCCGATCGCACCAACCCGAACTCCCTCGCCCTGCCATTGCCTGATTGCATCATAGAAGGTCAACACATCTTTGACGCTTTCGGTGCCAGCGCGGTAGTCAACATTGACTGTTATCCAACCCCGCTTACGCCACCGTTCAACATCTTTGTCCATGCTGGCTAATGTGTCAGGCCCTACAAACACCCATGCGCCGCCGTGTATTACGAGCATGACTCCTTTGGGAGGGTTTGATGAGTCAGGAAACTTTACCTGCCAGGCTGGGGGTGCTACACCCCGGTCAGCGAATTGCGTTCCTACTGATTGGCGGAGTGTTTCCGGGTCAGTTGTTGGCATTGCATCGCTGGGTTCGGGATTGAAGTCACCTTTGAATACACCAGGTTCATCAGAGTCATTCGCGCCAAGCCACTCTGTTATCGTGAATCCGGCTGCGATAGCACCCGCTGCCAATGCAACTCCAGACAACGGTCTCATGACGCTGCGGCTCCATATGGTGTATCGCCGTCGTGCCTCCATCTATTAAGGCGATCCATATGCTGAGACCCTGCGTCTTAAACTTTTGCTGATGCATGTTAATCGTATTGGTTTGGGAAGAATGCGTGCTGTCC
>CAYTTD010000213.1:0-4254 GCA_964440595.1 uncultured Gaiellales bacterium | reverse complement strand
GAGCTACTCGAGGGGCGCGCCAGTGAGGCGATGATAAAGGCAGTTCATGTACCAGGCATTGATCCAATTGGTCGAGACCGCGATATAGCTCACCTGATGACCGTTCTATCCAATAACAAGGGCAGCGTTGCGCTCATTGGTGAGTCGGGTACTGGCAGAATGGCTCTCGTCGAAGGTTTGGCCAAGCGAATAGTTGACGGACGAGTTCCGCCCAACCTGAAAGACCGCCCGGTGCTTTCAATTGACTTTGACCTACTCCATTCAGGTATCACACAGCATGGTGAATACGAAGCCAGAGTGAAATCAATGATTGGCGAGGCTGCGGCCGACGGTGTCAGGCCAATAATAGTTTTTGATGCAGAGCGAGCTGTCTCGCGGCCGGCTGGGGTCACCGGGCCGGAGTTCACGGATCTCGTGCGTCCCTACATTCGAGACGGCAAAATCAACGCTGTGGCAATCATGCCTGAGAAGATCAAGAAAGACATGCTTGAAGCACGTGGTCTCGGCGATCTGATGCAGGTGCAGAATCCATCCACGATTAATGATCATCAGCTTGAAGCGGTACTTGAAACTCATCGCGCCCGCATTGAGCTGGAGCAGGGCATTGAGATATCTGACGAAGCAATTAATACTGCCGCGAGGCTAAGCTCAAACTACCTCGGTCGGGGTGGCACTGGCGAAGCAGTGAAGCTTCTTGAAAACGCCGCAGCGTTTTCACGCACCTCTCTAGAGCTATCTCCTCGTCGGGTGACTCAGCTTGAGGAGAAGGCTGCATCTCTGCGCAGTGAGATTGCCGAGATTGCAAACTCGAGCGATGAGATTCTTGTTCGTGAGAGGGAAGTTTTTGAGGAGGATCTGGCTCGTATTACAGATGAGCTTGATGCATTGAACTCCAGGTGGAACAAGGAGCGCGCACTCGTCGCAGAGCGCCTGGATATCTCTTCCCAAATGGGAATTCGTGGCTCGGGTGCGGGGGCGGATGACCCAGAGCTTGTCGGCAGAGCCGGCGCAATCGATCAGGAGCTTGCTGTGCTAAGGGGCGAGCATGAGCCCCTGGCATCGCACGTCGTTACCGATCAAAACGTAAGTGAGGCGCTTGAGCTGCTTCATGGAATACCCGTAGCTCGTCAGTCAAGCGAGAACGCAACCAAGCTTGCAAACTTTGAGACCGAGGTTGGCAAGATGGTCAAGGGGCAGGATGAAGCGATCGCAAGCATTGGCAAGTCGCTCCGTGCTTGGCAGAAAGGTTTGACTGATCCAAACCGCTCGATGGGCGCATTCTTCCTCGATGGCACCAGTGGTTCCGGTAAGACTGAGCTAGCCAACTCAATTGCCCGCTACCTGTTCGATGATCCGAACGCGTTACTCAGGATCGATGGTAGTGAGTACACCAACCTAGAGATGGCAACCACAAAGCTGCTCGGTGCTGGCAACGGCTACAAGGGTGAGTCTGGCGTCATCACATCGTTCCTCGAGCGACATCCAAATGGCGAAATCCTGTTCGACGAGGTCGACAAGATGGACCCTGCAGTTCTCAACCTTCTACTGCAGGGTGTTGACGCCGGGCGCATGACGTCAGGTACGAGTAAGACTTACGACACGCGTCGAATCATCTTCATGGTTATGGCCAACAAGACGGCTAAAGATCTTCTGGCGATGCCGGCTGGCAAAGTGCTCGACGAAATGAGCAAGAAGGAGCTGCGCAATATCCTCACGCAGCACTTCAGGCCAGAGACGATCGGTCGCTTCGACGACGTTCTTTACTTCAGGCCATCTACCGTCGACAATCTCACCGAGATTCTTGGCAAGGAAGCAGCGCGACGCATAGACGGTGTACGAGCTCGTACAGGTGCGCGCCTGCGAATTGACCCAGCGGCTTATAGCCACATCGCCAAGGCTAACCATGATCCAGCGGTTGGCGCGCGTCCAGCACTGCGCGAACTCAGTCGACAGCTTGGGCAGGCGCTTGAGAACGCTCCGCTTGAGAATGGCACTGTGGTGCACGTAAAGCTTGATCCTGAAAAAGGGATTCTGTTCGTGCCGTGAAATTGATTAATTAAGCAGAAGTGACGGTGGTCACAAAGGTGGTTAAAGATGTCAAACGGGGCATCAGCGGTGGTAGCAAGAATTCCAGAGCTCGGGGCTGCTTGGCAACGAGCCATGGGCGACATAGAGAAGGTGCAGCGTGTAATTGGTGAGGCCGATGACAGTCTCGCTGCCCTGCGAAGCCAGCTGTCTGCTCTCGATCATCAGATCAGGCAGATCAAGAGTGGCACGGTGGATTCGATCGGCGGTGTTCAGCTCCTCGACAAGCAGCATTTGCAAGGCATTGTTTTGCCGCCCGGCACGCCAGTGCTTGACGTTAGGCTCAGCGCACAAACCCTGGAGCGAAAGATTTTCTCTGATGCCCCGTTCCTTACTCGTGAGACTGACTTCGATCAATTTGTTTCCGAGCCGATCCACCGTGATGTAGCAAGATTTGTTGGTTTTCCAGTTGTCCGCGGCAGTGCCAGCGAGCGTGGCGATCTCGTAGGTTCGGTAGTGCGTCAGGTAGGTAATGTATCTGGATTCGGCACTCCAGACGAAGCCGCCTACCACGCAATGCGTGAGGCCGTCAATGTCAATCGGTCCGTCGTTGTGATGCCGGGTTCAACCGATGCAGGTGAGTCCCGCTATCTGCTCGGAATGCTTGACAACGTTACATCTTCAACAACTCACTTCAGTGACGCTGGCGAGATTGCACCGCTAAGTTATCGGCTCGAGTCAGGTGATACACCGATGGCGTTCGGCATTGCCTCGCCCGATGGGGGCTGGCGTGATCTGACCGCGACCAAGCCCGTTCAGGTTGACCCCATAATTAACAGTGCAGTCAAGCCCCTCGACGAGCTGAATGGTTCGACGATAGTTAACTACGATCCCGCAGCTGTTGAACAGATAAAGGGGCTTGAGCAAACCAAGGCGCAGATTGAGGAGCTTGTCAAGGTTTTGCAGGGCAACGCTTCCAGGCTCAATGAAAGTGTTCAATCAGCACTTCTTGAGTCAAGGGGAGCATCATCAGGCGCGTTGCCGAAGCATCCTGTGGGCATCGTCTCTTCGGTGACCGAAGATGAGATCCTGGCGAGGGCGCTCGGCACGGACGCAGAGTACAAGAAGCTGATTTCGACCTTCTCTGGTGTGCTCGCTTCTAAGGGGTTGGTCAGTTCACTTGACGATCTGATCCTTGTCGCTCGTCATAAGGGTCTTACGCCGGAGGAGCTTCAGATTTTGGTAGCGGCCTTCAAACAACGAATCGAGAATGCGACGAGAGTGGGTAAAGGTAGGAGCCCCGAGGCGGTCAGTCTTGAGGTTGGCTTGATGCGCGAAGTCATTGAAAGTGATCGTTTTGCTCCGTCTGCCTACGCAAATTTTTCGTTGCTAACAGAGACCTTTCCCAGGTACAAGGATGGCAAGATCGCAAGCGTTACTAGTTACCATAAGTGGACTCCGACAGGCCGCCACACTGTGGGGCCAAACACTTTCTCCGCTGCGTCGATTGATGGCGCTCGATTATTGCTGCGTACCAACTCTGATTTCATAGAGGGGTACCATGGTTTTGATGAAGCTGGACGGGTTGCGTCGCTTAATAGAGGCAACAGTTACACCCGTATCAATGACGCGAAGTTGAACCAACTTATCAATGATCGATTTCTCAGTGACCGCAACGAAGTTTCGGCGCTGTCAATGAGGCACGCGGTGCTTAATAGTGGCCGATCCAGCGCTGACGTCGAACGTATCTTGGGTCTCTTTGGTACAACCAGTATGAAGCACGGTGCGCAGCCGGCGGTTGCCGCGCTTGATAGCGGGTTGACGGTGGGTGAGATCGCTGCGATCGCTGATAGAAGTGGCACCGTTGATAGCTTTGGGCCCGAGTCGATTAGCAGGTTTACTGATGAATTAAAGACTGCGATCTCAGGTAAGCGGCACACAGTCGTAGGTGATTCTGTTGGTTGAGGCTTCGGCAGTGGCAAGGATTCCAGAGCTTGGGGCCGCTTGGCAAAGAGCAATGGGGGACGTAAGTGATGTGCAGCGAGTACTTGCAAAAGCTGATGCGAGCCTTGATGCTCTGCGGCAGCAGATCGTTGCGATGGATCAACAGATTCGTGCCGCCAAGAACGGTGCTACCGAATCATTAAAGGGCGTTGACGTGTTGGACACAACCACCTTGCCGGGTGGCCCATTCCCTGGCGGAGCACCTATCATCGACGTGCGGCTTGG